>JAFLJU010000443.1 GCA_022712835.1 Desulfobacteraceae bacterium | reverse complement strand
TCCCAAGAGGCCCATATAGGTGATCCCGGACAAAAAAATCCAGTCTTTGACCACTAATGGTCTCAATCACCCAGGCAAGAAACATGTATCCCAGATCACTATAAACCTGTTTATACCCAGGGGCAGCTTCCAGGGGTTCTTCAAGAATCAAGTTACGCAACGCTTTCCCACAAGGTTCATCCCCCTTAACAAGGGTTGAAAAAAACTCCCTGTGAGCCGGCAATCCTGAGGTGTGACGCAACAGCATATCAATGGAAATCCCAGCCTTGGGTGTCTTTTGAACTGCCGGGAGAACCTGACCTAGCAAAGTTGTCAAGGAAAGCCTATCCGCCTTCACCAACAGGGAAATGGCAAGGGCCGTGGCCAAGGGTTTGGTCAGTGACGCCAGATCAAATATGGCATTTTTTTGCATGGAACGCCTGGTTTCAAGGTTGGTCACCCCATAGGCCCCATGGAAAAGAACCTGCCTGCCCCTGGCAACAAACAAAACAGCTCCCGGAAAAACCGACTCCGCAACCCCTTCCTCCATCATCTGATCAATGGCGGAATCTTTCATTGGATCACCTGCCATTTCAGCGTCCCACGCGATGTATCCAGCAACACATTTAGTCCCATTGTAAGTGACAGATTTATCTTCCCGTGACCTGCGGCAAGTCCCATGATGATTGGGACTTTTTCAAATATTTCTGATAAAACTTGAGGAATATACTCCGGATTTTCACAATTTTCAAATGACCCGGTAACAACCCCTTTAACCCCCTGAAACAGCCCTGCCATTTTCATCTGGGACAACATCCGGTCAATCTTATAGGCCGGTTCCCCCACATCTTCAAGAAAAAGAACCTTCTCCCTAAAATCAGGTTGAAACGCCGTTCCAATCAAATGAGTCAGGGTGGCCAGATTTCCTCCAACCAGTTTCCCCTGGGCCTTTCCCGGTACCAGACACACCCCCTGTTCAATCTCAAGTTCCCTAGGAGTCTCGGTGATGGCCCGATAAAAAGAAGAAAGGGTCCTGGGATCCGCATCGGCAAGACAGGTAAGATTAGGTCCGTGAACAACAGGAAATTGCGTTTGTTGAATCACTGCCATTAAAAGAGCCGTGGCATCTGAAAACCCAATGACCCACTTGGGATTTTCCCGGATCATTTCCCAATCCAGATGATCCAGCATGCGCATGGCGCCAAATCCTCCCCTGACAGCAATGATTCCTTTTATGTCAGTATCAGCAAACATCTCGTTCAAAACGCCGGCACGGGAAACATCCTCCCCGGCAAGATACCGTTTTTCTCCAAAGATGGCCCGGGGCACATGAACCTTGAAGCCTAAGGTTTTTAGACACTCAACCCCCTGGTTCAATCTTTTCTCATCAAACCGGGCAGAGGGGGCAGCTACCCCTAGGGTATCCCCTTTTTTCAACGGGTAAAAATTTTTCATTGGTGCATCTGCATTAGGCGTCATGGCCGTCGATTCTTCATTATAGGCTCCCAAACGTATAAAAATACGCCGATCCAAATACAACCAAAAGTGATCAGGTTGTGGTGGGTGAAGGCTTCTTTATAGACAAAAACCCCCAGGACAAATGCAATGGAGGGGGCCAGATATTGCAGGATACCAATGGTGGATAAGTTAAGCCGTTTGGCGGCAGAAGCAAACCAAAGCAAAGGCAAACTGGTTACCACCCCTGCCCCGACCATCCAAAGGGTCAATTCCAGATCTTTCAAAAAATAGCTGTCAACAAAAATTTGTCTAAACAAAATATACCCCAAGGCGGGGACAAACAAAACAATGGTCTCGATTAACAGCCCGGGTATGGGAGCGACGGGAATTTTTTTTCGACAATAGCCGTAAACTGCAAAAGTAACGGCCAGGGTCAAGGCAAACATAGGCAGATTCCCATAGGCGAAAAGGGAATAAACAACCCCGGCCAATGCAAATAAAACCGCAATACATTGGAGCTTGCTGAATCTTTCGCCCAGCAAAAGATACCCGATCAATACGTTGATCATGGGATTGATGTAATACCCGAGACTTGTTTCCACCACCCGGCCCGAGTTGACCGCCCAGATATAAACAAACCAGTTGAGCCCTATTACAAACCCGCTGAAAATAAGCCCTTTTACGTTTGCCGGTGTTTTGGCTATATTTACAACCTCTTCCCATCTTTTTTGATAACAGATAATCAGGATAAGAAAAACACAGGACCAGACGATGCGATGACACAAAATTTCCAGGGGACCCACCGCCTGCATTTGTTTCCAGTATGCGGGCAAAAAACCCCATGAGGCGAATGCCGCCAAACCGAACAAAACACCCACAATTTGTTGATTCATCAATTTTTCCTTAATCTGCGCCCCTGATAGCGATGATTCATTCGATACGATAGTGCATTTCTATTTTGACAGGGTTATAAATCCTTTTGCATATTTATTCAACCCACCCTTGGAAAGATCCAGGGTAACCGCATTTGTTTTTTAAAGAAAATTTGGTTCATCCCCCCCCATACCTTATACCCGGCACCAGCGGTTCCAAAAAATGAAATTTTCCAAATAGCTGGCCGTTTAACACGCAAAGAATCGATTAAAACACCTTAGGGGGAAAATACAATTTTAAAATTCCAGCCCAAGCCCCCTCATCATCGTGAATATTCATAACTACCGATATCCGTTACGCTACTACCATCGCCATTGCCGTCCAAACTGCGGCCACGTCCTTGAAGATCAATTGATGGCAGCCTAGAAGCAGAATTTAAACCAGCATCAATAGCGGGAGATCCTATGGTTGGTTGGTATAGGGTGGAAACGTTTGCGGACAAGAGGGGGTCCAGGGAGATATTACTAACTGTACTTGGTATAACCGAATCGCTCCCAGTCCATAAATCTCCGTAATCATTGTAGCTAATAATAATCGTAGACCCGGCAGCAGCATCTGCAGACCTAACCTTGTTGGCAATATCGTTGCCCTGGTCGTTGGAAACAATATTGTTATAGATTATATTATTGGTACTTTATAGACGTGAGCGTCGCCAGAAGCCCATGACAACATAGAGCCATTGCCGGGGGGCTTGGTGGCAATAGAGATACCACCACCACCAGAACCCTCATTTAAAGATGTGCTTATTACCTTGTTATTTCTAATTATGTTTATAGAGATATAGGGCCTTGATCGTTGTTTCGGCCACTTAAAAACAGGCATATAAAAATATGTAATAAATCTAGACATTTACATGTTTTTAATATATAAACTATTAGTATGACTCAGGATTTAGCCATCAGGCACGCAAAACAAGACAAGAGATAGCTGCTCATCTTCAAGAGTATGAGGCAGCAATTCAGTTACCCCAAAGCCAACGGGAGATAGTAGAAGAACTTGGAATTCCTCGCTCAACATTGCAATATTGGCTTAAGCGTAAGGATTCAATTGATGCCGACCCTGATATCATTAATTTTTTCGAGTCCACAGCCGGGACTGCCTTTTTGCACAGACTGGTTTTGGGCTCACATTTTGCGATGACGGTATTAGGGGCAAACAGCATTCGTCAAATATGTCAGTTTTTTGAGTTGACCGGTCTTGACCGATTTATTGCCTCCTCATATGGAAGCCAAAAAAAAGTTTCAGTGCAAATGGAAGAATCAATCATCGAGTTCAG
>JAFLJU010000638.1 GCA_022712835.1 Desulfobacteraceae bacterium | reverse complement strand
CTTCCCTATAACGGGTATACCCAGAACCATGGGTCCATCCTGGCCGATGCCTGGTTCATCGGCAAAATCCTTTACCCTGAACATTTTTTGGACATTGACCCGGCAAAAACGGCAGACCAGATCTATACCTTTTTGCTGGGCAAACCCTTGTTTTCAAAAATGGATGCCATCTTTCAACACATGACCTTTAAACGGGTAGACCTATCCCGATAATAAAAAGGCGATAATTAAAAAGCGATAGTAAAAAACCGATAATAAAAATAGGAGAATTCATGCATTTTGATGATGGTGTTATACCCAGGGAATACACCCGCTACACTCTTGGAAAGTCCGTGTTTATCGGCCTGACCATTGCAGTTCTTGCGGTTACTATTGTGGCCAGTATTTCATTGGGGGCGGTGCACATCCCCTTTTTTGAGGTGTTGAAAACCCTTTTGGGAAATGATGTGATCAAACAATTTGATCTTATCATCTGGAATATCCGGTTGCCCCAGACCCTGACGGCAGTGGTGGCAGGAGCCGGCCTTGCCGGGGCCGGCACCGTCATGCAATCTGTTTTGAGAAATCCCCTGGCCTCTCCTTTTACCCTGGGCATCGCCCATGCCGCTGCATTTGGGGCGGCTTTTTCCGTCATGATCCTGGGCTCTGGTGTCATGGCAAGCACCACGGGGGATGCGGTCTTAATATCCAATCCTTTGCTGACCCTTTTGTCAGCCTTTGCCTTTTCCATGGGAACGGCCTGTTTGATCACCTATATCGCCAAAACAAGGGGATCCTCCCCTGAAGTCATGGTTCTCACCGGGGTGGCACTGGGCGCATTGTTCACCGCCGGCACCATGATGCTCCAGTTTTTTGCCGATGATATCCAGCTGGCGGCCATGGTTTTCTGGACCTTTGGGGATGTCGCCAGGACAGACTGGAACGATCTTGTCTTTATATCTGTTATTACCGGGGCGGCCCTGGTTTATTTTATGGCCAACTCCTGGAATTACAATGCTATGGATATTGGGGATGAAACAGCCACAGGTCTGGGGGTGAGGGTGAAACGGGTGAGGCTTGCGGGCATGATGATAGCCTCCCTTGTCACCTCTGTCATCATCTCTTTTGTCGGGATCATCGGATTTATCGGGCTTGTGGCCCCCCATATCGTCAGACGAATCATTGGTGACGACCATCGATTTCTCATGCCCGGATCCATTCTGGCCGGTGCCGTGATTCTGCTTGCAGCGGATATTGCGGCCAGATTGGTGCTATTACCCCATGTTTTACCGGTATCCATTTTTAGTGCTTTCTTAGGTGCACCGGTCTTTATTTACCTGATACTCAAAGGACATAAAAAATGATCCTCACCGTAAACGATCTTGCCTTTACCTATGGGCACCATGAAACCCTCAAAAATGTCAATTTTTCTATTCAACAGGGAGAAATCACCGTCATTCTCGGCCCCAACGGCGTGGGAAAAACCACCCTGCTCAAATGCCTGAACAATATTCTGACGCCCCAACAAGGAAATATTCTTGTCAAAGGAAAAAATATCAAAACCATGGGGATTAAAGAGATTGCCAAAGACATCTCCTATGTGGCACAGACGAGCGAAGCCGCCAGGATTACCGTTTTTGATGCCATTCTAATGGGCAGAAAACCCCACATCAATTTCAGGGTCAGCAAACAGGACCTGATAAAAGTAGACGGGGTGATCCGCCATCTGAATCTTTCCAAGCTATCGCTTAAATATCTGAATCAGATGAGCGGGGGTGAACTGCAAAAGGTCTGCATTGCCAGAGCCCTGGTCCAGCAGACCGACCTTCTGCTCCTTGATGAACCCACGGCCAGCCTGGACCTGAAAAACCAAACCCAGATTCTATCGCTTATCCGCCACATCATCAAAGATCACCATATGGCTGCGGTCATTACCATGCATGACCTGAACACTGCCATGCGATATGCAGACAAATTTATTTTTTTAAAAAACAATACCATTTACTCTGCTGGAAATATCCATGATATCACCCCGGAAATGGTGGAATTCATCTATGGAATTGAGGTTGACATCGTTTATCACAAGGGCCTTCCCATCATCATCCCTAGGGAAGAGGCCCAATACCAAGTGCTGTCTGTTAAAGATGAACAGGCCGCCTGATTTTATGTAAGCTGCTAGGGTCCGGCAACTCTGTTCCTGCCGCTATCTTTTGCATGGTAGAGACGCTTGTCTGCAATTTTTAACAGATCCTGGAAGGATCCGTGATCATGGGAGGTCGCGGCGTAACCAATGCTGACCGTCACCTTTTTAGGGGCAGCACCGTCCGAGAGTTCAAAGGGGTTCTCCGCCACAGCCCTGCATATTTTTTGGGCGACTCGTTCGGTTCCGGAAATATCTACCCAGGAGAGCAGAATCAGGATTTCCTCCCCTCCGAACCGGACGACCTTATCCTGGGAACGGACATTTTTTAAAAGTACCCTTGCTAATTTCATAAGCAATTGATCCCCTGCCGGATGCCCGTAGGCATCATTGAACCGTTTAAAATGGTCAATATCCAGCAATATGATGCCATATCCCTTCTGGCCGATTCCACCGGGCCTGTCCAGCTCAGATACAATGCGGTCAAGGCCATGACGGTTGGACAGGCCGGTTAGTTTGTCATGGAGTGACAGTTTTTCAGTAAGATCAAATAATTTCAAAACCACCCGGTCAAGGTAAAGTATCACCATAATACTTACTATAAAGGCGAGGCTGACCTGTATTGCGAGCATCAGGCGAATTGATTTCTGGATGGATTGGGTCTTGGACAGAAGGTCTTTGCGTTGCTGGCTGTG
>JAFLJU010000678.1 GCA_022712835.1 Desulfobacteraceae bacterium | reverse complement strand
ACTGGCCACCGGAATCCGGCAATGAAGCCCGATAATGGCTTGAAATGCATGGTTAAAAAGGCAAGGTGGTTAAATCATAAATTTTAAAAGAGAAGGGTAGGATACCAGTTTTGTGATTGGGTTTTTCTACAGCCTCGTTAGCGCACAAAAGGGAGATTTATAATGATCGATTGTACATTTGAACTAAACGGCAAACAAATGAGCGCTTTAAAATGTGGGGCAACATCGTTCCCCGCATTCTCTGGCCTTGACGAGCACGTTAATCGTCGCATTTCAGCTTGTATTCCAAACCAAGGCCCCATTCCGCCCGGGACATATTACATATTTGATCGTCAATCTGGTGGTTTGGCTGGTTCGTTGCGTAATTTATTCAATGACCGAGACAATTGGTTTGCTTTATACGCTATAGATGGAAAGATAGATGACGAAACATACTGCAATAAAGTCAAACGTGGTAATTTTCGTCTGCATCCTATAGGCATTCAAGGTATTAGCAAAGGCTGCATCACAATCAGCAGTAAGAACGATTATCAATTTTTACGAACGATACTCAAAAATTCAACACAAGAAGCAGTGCCAGGTCCTCAACTCCTTGCTTATGGTAAGGTTGTAGTCAAATGAAAAGGGCATATCGCTTTGGATTAGTAGGAGTTTGGGTTGTCCTTGCCACAGTTTTTCTAGCGCGCTGGTGGTTGATAAACCCCGATATGTTTCCTACCTTGCCAGAATCATTATGGAAGTGGCTAAGTCAACTTTATGGTGCAAACTGTTGCGAGGAGCAGGCAGATTTAGAGCTTTTTGTTAGTCTGGGCGTGTCATTTTTTCTTATTTCTTTATTGACGTTTATTGCTTTAGTTTTGTGGCGACGTATACAAAAACGCTAATCGGGTAGCCGGAGGTCTCTAACCCCCAGCCCCCACAACACCCTGCATGCGGGTCCGCACAGGGCGTTTCACCAAGATTACCGGGCCGAAGCCGGGTAATGAATCTTCACCCACTGTTCTTTGACAGATATTAACCCTTGTTCAGCCAGCCATTTATTGGTCATGCCGCTTTGCGCAGCCAGAGTTCTAGCAAGATGCCATGGCCCTTTGCGGCTGATCGCTGTCATGATGGCTTGTCTTTTGAAAGTGCCAAGCTTCAGAAGATGACGGACTTTTGTCCGGGCGTAGCGCCACTGTTTCCAGTAGCACATACGTATCCGGCGGCGGAGCCATTCATCTATTATCGGGATGGGTCGGTAATACTCCGATATCCCATAATAGTTCATCCAGCCCCGTATATATTCCGCTAACTTTTTAAAACGGTACTCCATTGAAACAAACCAGCTTCTTCCGGTAAAGCGACGTATACGCCGCTTAAATTCCAGAAAGGCTTTATCACTCCACCTAATTTTGCCATGTACAAACACAAAACCAAGAAAACTACATTCTTTCACCAGTGCTACCTTGCTTTTCTTCTCATTGAACGTAAGCCGCAGCTCACGTTCAAGGAATCGACGGATACTTGACATCACCCGGTTTCCGGCACTTAAACTTTTCACCATAATGATGAAATCATCTGCATACCGGACAAAGAGATGACCTCGTCTTTCCAATTCCTTGTCCAGGTCGTCAAGAAGGATATTAGCGAGCAGTGGTAAAAGTGGGCCACCCTGTGGAACACCAGAAGGCGTTGCCTGAAGGTGACATTTAACCATAACACCAGCTCTCAGATATTTACCGATAAGCTTTAATACACGCTTATCTTGTATCTGGCGGGATACTCTATGCATCAGGACATCATGATTGACCTTATCGAAAAACTTCGACAAATCAGTATCAACGGCTACGTTGTAACCCTGCCCGATATATTGTTTCACCTGCCGGACACCATCATGAGCCGATCTTCCAGGTCTGAAACCGCAACTTGATTCTGAAAACAGAGGATCAAATATTAATCCCATGACTTGTGCAATAGCTTGCTGGATCAGTCTATCCAGCACAGTTGGAATTCCAAGTGGACGTTTGCTTCCATCCGGTTTTGGTATTTCAACTCTTAGAACAGGAGAAGGGGTATAAGTCCCTTCAAAAAGGTTTGAACGTATCTGGGGCCATAACTCACGAAAGGTGTTTGGAAATTGCTCGATGGTCACACCATCAATTCCAGGGGCACCCTTGTTAGCCCGAACCTGTTTCCAGGCACGACGTACATTTTCTGCCGAAAGAATACGTTCCAGTAGATGACTCTTTGAAAATGGTACTTCCACAGCACGCTTGTAAATTACTCCTCCATTCGGATTCACTGTATATACAAAGTTCATGGATACCTCCTTTTCGTTTGATATTCAGTCCTTTACCATGTCCGGGGCATTACCCCCGGCATTTGGCTACTATGACGTCTGCTGACTTCTGCCTCATCACCAGCCAGGTTGCCCTGATTGGCGCAATGAAACCTCTTTTGCAGATGTTGCCCATTGTTTGTAACTCATCACTGTCGGCAACAGCCAGTGATGCCTGGATCTTGGTTTCCCGGTGTGATCCATGCCTGTAAAGCAGATCTCCCCGGATAAGAGCGTGAACTTTCACTACACAACCGCAGCATTTACCCTGTCTCTTGAATCCAGGGCTTTGTCATGTTGTGCTGACTTACCCGGAAACCAGGCCTTATATGCTGTTTCTGTTCGTCGGCTCATAGTTTTGCACTCCAACTTCCTTCGGACGGTTTCTCACGATTCCGCCCTTGTTTTCGGCTAATACTTGTGTTAACAATTAACCGTGTTAACAGGACTCACGTATAAGGGACTTGCACCCTATAAGTTCACACCCATGCCGGGCGTACACCGTTCGAGCGTACAGTGGTACAGATTCGTCATAAGTCCTTGGTATCACACAAGCCAATATACCTGAAGGTCATTTCGGGTGGATACAAGAATGCGGTGAGGTGGTTGTCAGGAGCACCAGTCAAACGCAATCTGCATATGCTGACTTTAGCCCAAATGCCGCGAAGCGACACTTGAGAGAAGAAATTACGAAGAATTCCAACGGACATCCAGTAGATCCACATAAAGGCGGAATGGATGAGCAGTCCGTTGCCCATCATAAAAAAGAAAGGCTTTCCCATCTTCCCCCTTTACTTATAGAGGTCGGTCTTTATTGTAATCTTCTTAAAGAGGGCAGAGCAACGTTTGTGGACCGTTATTATTGCACCTCTTTTGAGTGGACCTAAGCCCCTGAAATACAAAGAGCCCACTCATGACATGAATTTTAATAAACTCTTGACTTAATTGAAAGCTTCTGACACCCTCCTTTGATTAATTGACCACTTAATCAAAAGGGGATGCTATGAAAAAAATTCTCAGTTCAATATCTGATGGAAAAAGATTTGAAATTGTCAAACTGCTACTTAAGGGAAATTATTGTGTGCGGGCTCTGGCACAAAAACTTTCCATTTCTGAATCTGCAGTTTCTCAACACATTAAAAACCTGAAAGGGGCAAATCTGGTGGCGGGTAAGAAAAAAGGTTATTTTATGCATTATGAGGTTAAAAAAAAGACCCTTTTAAAATTATCCAAAGATATTGAAAAATTTGCCAATATAGAAAGAACTCCCTGCAAACTTCCTGATGAGGAAAACTGTCCTTCTGATATGGGGTGCCATACAAAAAAAAATATAGAATGTTCCAAAGAGGTGCAGGAAGCCTGTCATGGCAAACAAAACGATATTTTGCCCACCAATCACCAGTGTCGCTGCAATAAGGACAGCTAAAATGTTTACATGGCTTTTATATGGCAGCACCGCTTTTCTTCTTATTCTCTCTTTTATTTTTGACAGGAAAAAAACAAAGATGGCCTGCAAAAAGGGCTGGAAATCGTTTACAAATATTTTGCCACAGTTTTTAACGCTTTTTCTTCTTGTGGGCATGTCCCTTTCCATATTGCAAAAAGAGACGATTGCCAACCTTCTCGGGCAGCAATCAGGCTCTTTGGGTATTATTATTGCGGGGGTGGTCGGTTCTATAACGTTTATTCCGGCCTTTGTTGCGTTTCCCCTTGCAGGGTCACTTTTGAAATCCGGAGCAGGCTATGGGGCGATAACGATGTTTCTTACAACTTTAATGATGGTTGGGGTGGTAACCATGCCCCTTGAAATGGAATATTTTGGTAAAAAACTTACAATAAAAAGGAATCTTTTTGCCTTAATGTTTGCAATCATTACCTCTATAATTGTCGGAGTGATCATATATTGAAACTATTTGCAGGGTTCTTAAAAAAATATAAATTTTTCCTTGGGGTTCTTTTTGTAAATCTAATCATTTTAATTTTCTGGCCGAAGATTGGCAAGATCTCTTTTATATCTGCAAAGGATCAGCTCATTGAGATGGTTTTAATGCTTCCGCCGGTATTTATTCTGCTTGGTCTTCTTGATATATGGGTTGAGAAAGAGACCATGATGAAATATATGGGAAAAGAGGCGGGGATAAAAGGAGGACTTATCGCCGCTACAATGGGGGCTGCGGCAGCTGGCCCGCTTTATATCGCCTTTCCGATTGCAGCGACTCTTCTTAAAAAAGGGGGGGCTATGATAAATGTTTTTATATTTATAGGGGTATGGTCAACAACAAAGCTTCCCATGATTCTTTTTGAAGCGGCCAATCTAGGCGTGAACTATACCCTCTTAAGGCAAGGCTGTAATATAATAGGAATTTTATGTATCGCATTTATAATGGACAAAACGTTGTCTGAAACCGAAAGAAAAACAGTATATGAAAATGCTGAAAAAAAGGCTTAGGAACAGAAATTAAATACGTTTTCAATTTTGGTGATCAAGTCGCCGGCCCCTGCAAGGCGTGAAAAGGCATATCGGAAATACGCCGAATTTTCACAATGCTGGTTGAATGGAATGAATGGGGTCGTAAATGTATTATCTTTGATTATGAAAAACTTGCCAAGCTTTCTGGCTGTGACTCTTATATTTCATTTCAACACTTTCACAAAAATTTAATAAGCAACGCTTTAGAAAACGATAAGCATTGTTGTAGGTGAAAAGCAATTTGTTACTAAAATAAAGGTAAAAACAATGAGTCAATTAGTAAAAGCAATAGCTCTATGTATGTTTTTTGGATTGTTAATGCCTGTTCCCAACACATTTGCTGAAGGTAATCCTCATTTTGCGCAAGCAAAAAAAATGATTAAACAAGGGGCTTATAATCAGGCCCTTTCACTTTTTAAAAAATCTTTAAAAATCGATTTGGAGTTCAATGGTCGAAATCATATTACTGTTGCAGGTGATTATTTTGAAATTGCCAAGCTTTTGGATCGAAAAGCCTTCAGGTCCTCGTTTGGATATGATTATAAACTATCTGACAAAGCGCTTGAAAACTATAAAAACGCTTTGGCAATATACATAGAACAGCGTGGTTCAGAATCTAAAGAAGTTGGAAATATCTACTGGTGGATGGGAAGTCTTTTTGATAATCGCCAAGAGTTTAAGGATGCAATAGCATATAAGATTAAATCAATAAATATAACAAAAGAACAACCCGCCCTTGATAAGCGACATCTTAGTTTTTTATATGATACATTGGGGGCGAGTTACCAGAAGAATCAGGACCACGACTTAGCCATCAAATACTTTGAGAAATCTTTGGAAATTGAGTTGAAGCATAACGATTCATCCTATCCACCCCTTGTATCTATTTATATGAGATTGGGGGACTCGTATACGGCTATAAGTAAGTACAAGAAAGCGATTAAATATTACGAAAGGGCACTGAAAATCCTTAAAAAAACGAGGCCAGGTCATCCTTATATCCAATTGATTGAACAAAAGTTATCAATTATCAAGAAATAATTATGGCACTATTGAGAAAAAACAAAGACGAGCAATCGAGAGGCAAATATGAGTAAATCCAAAATAAGGAGAGTAATAATAATTGCAAGTATCGTTTTTATTCTGATACCAGTTCTTATTTTTATATTAGAAAACAGTTCATTGAATTTGAAAAGGACTGCTGGGCATAGCATCTATTCTATAGGGGGCCAGGCTATTCAGAAGGCAGTAAATGCGGAATTGCAGGCAGTAAAAAAGTGGGGATGGAATTCTGGCAAGAAGCATGGCCGTTATATTGAATACTATGGTAATTCGCTTGATAAACGAATCGAAGGGTATTATAAAAATGATAGACGTATAGGTATTTGGAAACATTGGGACATTAATGGTAAACTGCTAAGTGCAAAACCTGTAGAAAATGACGACAAAAAACTAATCCAGGATACGACTATTCTTGTTGAGGCTACCGGCAATTATCTGATCCTCTTTAATGCTTGTAGTGCAGGCGATGCTATTAAGGTTGAAAACCTTCTTAAGTCAGGTGTAGAAGCGAATTTTAGTCATAAAGGGCTTTACCCATTGCATGCTATTACGGTTTCTATTCAAACAAATCAAGAGGTTTAAGGAAAAAGGCTGATGCTGATGATAATATCCCGGCTATTATACCCAATGAGCTATCTTCCAAAGAATTCCGGCAAAATTGGGCTCGATTAATTCAGAAAGTGTATGAATTTGACCCTTTGATTTGCCCAAAATGTCAGGGGCCTATGAGAATTATCAGTTTTATTGAAGAAATCGAAATTATAGAAATAATTTTACGACACCTTGGGCTTTGGGATATACGCAATCAT
>JAFLJU010000142.1 GCA_022712835.1 Desulfobacteraceae bacterium | reverse complement strand
TGGGCTTCGGAAAGCTCAGCTCCGTCGAAATAGGCCCACGACCTTAAAAAAATCTCCCCGATTTCGCTTTGGAGGGGTGTATAAAAAATTAGGCGGTGGATTAGGGTCTTTTCGCATCTATTGACAAAAACTGTTTTCCTGTCCTATGGTCACGGGGCAATTTAATCCATCAACGATAATTTTTTAAACATTGAGGAGGAAACATGATGATGCTCAAGAAAGTCACTTTTATGGTTACGGCACTGGCATTTTTGTTTGGTGTGGTTTTCCTATGCACGGTTCAGGCCGGAGAAGAGCGCAGTTATCTGATGGCCACCGCATCCACCGGCGGTACCTATTATCCGGTGGGCGTTGCCCTGTCAACCCTTGTCAAGGTCAAACTCCTGCCCAAGCAGAAGATCGGCCTGTCGGCTATCAGCTCTGCGGGTTCCGGGGAAAACATCAAGCTGCTTCGTGAGAATGAAGTTCAGTTTGCCATTCTCCAGGGGCTTTACGGATCCTATGCCTGGAAAGGTACCGGCCCCATAAAAAATGAAGGCCCCCAGAAAAATCTGCGGTCAGTGACCATGCTCTGGCAAAATGTGGAGCACTTTACCGTGAACAAAAAATTTGCCAAAACCGGTACGGTTTCCGATCTGTTGGGGATGAAAGGGGAAACATTGTCCCTGGGCAAGAAAAATTCCGGGACCCTTGGTTCCAATACGGTGTTGTTGACAAATCTGGGTGCCGATGTCAAAAAAGACTACAAGCTGATATACGTTGGTTACGGCCCCTCGGCCAACGCCCTGCAAAATGGCCAGACAGCCGGTATGAGCACTCCGGCAGGCTCTCCTGTCGCTGCCGTAACCAAGGCCCTGGCAAGTATGGGAGGTGATATCATCGTCCTGGACTTCACCGATGCCCAGATGAAACAGGCCGATGGCGGAATGGAACTGTGGACCCGCTTTGTGATTCCCGCAGGGACCTATCCCAGCCAGAAGAAGGATATCAACACCATTGCCCAGCCGAACTTTCTAGCCGTGCGTGCCGATGTGGATGAGGATGCGGTCTATCAAATCACCAAGACCACCTATGAGAATCTGGGCTTTCTCAACGCCATCCATGCTGCCACCAAAGCCATGGCAATTGAAAAGGCAATTTCAGGGCTGCCCCTGCCTTTGCACCCCGGTGCTGCCAAGTACTATACCGAGGTGGGCATCAAAATTCCTGCCCGCCTGATTGTACAATAACCTGGTGGTTTAATAACCTGATAGTAAAATAAAAAGAAACCAAAATGGCCGCTCCTTTCCGGGGGCGGCCCCTACCCATATTTTTGGAGTCGCTTTAAATGCCAGTTACCCAAACAGAAAATCAACTGCCACCCTCCCGGCTGCTGATCGTTCTCGGTGTCGTTGTTTCTCTGATGCATCTGTGGTTCAATGTGGGAGTGGTCTTGTCCTCCCTTTGGCAGAATGCCCTGCATTTTGCCGGATTTGCCCTGATGGCTTCCCTTATCTACCCCCTGCGCAAGAACCCGACACTTGCCTGGAAGGGGCTGGATATTTTGCTGGGGCTGCTGGCCGCAGGGTCCGCCATTTATCTTATTGCCATGGAAGACGCCATCTATGCCCGGGGGGTGCGGATGAACCATGCTGAATGGATCGCAGGCATCATCTTGATCCTGTGTGCCCTGGAATTTACCCGGCGGGTGGCTGGCTGGTTCATTCCCGTGCTGATCATCATCGCCTTAAGTTACATTGGCTGGTGGGGGGGAGAAATCTCCGGGGTGTTTAAATTTGCTGGCTTGAGGCCGGAAACAATTCTCTTTCGCAGTATTTATGGAGATGATGCCCTGTTTGGCACCATTGCCGGTATCTCTTCGAGTTATGTGTTTATGTTTATCCTGTTCGGTGCCTTTTTGCTGCGTTCCGGTGCCGGAGAATTTGTCATCGATCTGGCCCGTGCCGTTGCCGGGAAAATGGTGGGAGGTCCCGGCCTGGTGGCTGTCATGGCTTCCGGGTTAATGGGGACCATCTCCGGCTCGGCCGTTGCCAATACGGCTTCCACCGGCGTTGTCACCATCCCCTTGATGAAACGGGCCGGTTTTCCCGCAAAGTTTGCCGCCGGGGTTGAAGCCGCTTCTTCCACGGGGGGGCAGCTCATGCCGCCGATTATGGGGGCTGGGGCCTTTGTCATGGCCACCTACACCCAGATTTCCTACAACATCATTGTGGTGGTCAGCATTTTACCGGCCATACTCTATTTTGCCACAGTGGGGTTCTTTGTGAGGATCGAGGCAAAAAGAAGTTATGTCAATGCCCTGGACAACGAGGATGTTTCGGCCCTGGAAGTATTCAAAAAAGGGGGGGTCGTTTTTCTGCTGCCCATTGCCGTGCTCATCGGTCTGTTGATCTATGGGTATACCCCCACCTATGCTGCGGGGATTTCCATTGTTGCCGTCATCGTCGCTTCCTGGTTTTCCCCGAACCGCATGGGGCCCAAAGCCATCATCGAAGCCCTGGCCATGGGTGCCCAGAACATGGTGATGACCGCTATCTTGCTCTGTGCTGTGGGCCTGATTGTCAACGTTATTGCCACGGCAGGCATCGGCAACACCTTTTCTTTGATGATCAATGAGTGGGCCGGGCACAGCCTGGTCATCGCCATTGCATTGATTGCCCTGGCTTCCCTTGTGCTGGGCATGGGATTGCCCGTGACCGCCGCTTATATCGTTCTGGGAACTCTTTCTGCACCTGCGCTCTACGCGTTGATTTCCGACGGACTGCTGGTGGATGCTTTGACCAGCGGCCAGATTCCGGAAATTGCCAAAGCCATTTTTATGATCGCCTCCCCCGAGCATCTGGCCCAAATCGGGAATCCCATGACCTCAGCTTCCGCCCGGGCAATTGTGGATGGGATACCTATGGAGATGGCCAGTATGGTCCGGGAAGCGGTTTTAAGCCCCCATACCCTGACCTATGCCCTGCTGTCGGCACATTTGATTATCTTCTGGCTTAGCCAGGATTCCAATGTTACCCCGCCTGTGGCCCTGGCCGCATTTACCGCCGCAGCCATCTCCGGTACCAAGCCCATGGCCACGGGATTCCAGTCCTGGAAGCTTGCCAAGGGGCTTTATATTATCCCGCTGCTGTTTGCCTATACCCCATTTATTGGCGGGTCCTGGGCCGATGATTTTATGATTTTCTTTTTTGCCCTGTTCGGCCTTTACGCCTTTGCCGCAGCTTTGGAGGGGTTTATGGAAATGCGCATCGGTTTTTTTGTCCGTTTGCTGACCATAGGATGCGCCGGAGCCCTGCTCTGGCCAGCGGCCTTTTGGATCCACCTGGCAGGACTTGCGGTGCTTGTGGGAATCTTTGTTATTAATTGGCGGGGATCCCGCGGGGCCCCGGTAGGGCCCCGACAGGTATTGGTTTGATCGACGCTGTCTGATTGAATAGGTCTGGCTGAAGCGGTTTTGTGACGGTTTATTCGTAGGAATTTTCTATGAGTTCTTTAACCGATTCGATGTCCGCCAGGGCTTTCTCCTGGGAAACATCCTGCCAGCCGTCCTGCTTAATTCGGGTCAATTCTTTTAAAAATTTACCAAGGGTCTGGGTGTATTTGGCAGCACTGCCAAGGCCGGTGGTTGAAGCGCCTTTAATTTCACCGCTTTCACGGCGAGCCTCCTGGACTTCCTGGAATGCTTTGTTGATGGATTTTTCTCCGGAATTGATACTTTCCTGGATCTGATCATCCCCATGTTCCATGACCTTGCGGGCTTTGTCCACTTTGTCTGAGCTGATACCCAATTCCTTTGCCCGCATTTCGTTGGTTTCTTTTCGGTTCAGCTTTGATCCCTCTGACCCATGGATGTTATCCAGCAGGGCCAGGCAGTTGAGGATATCCTCGTCGGACATGTTCCTGCGGTTGCGCTGGACATGGAAACTGTAAAGAACTGCATCATCTTCATTTTCAAAGAATTTAAATAGTACCGGTACTTCTTCCAGGCCAGCGGCTTTTGCTGCGGCAAACCGGGTATGGCCATCCACCACAATGTTTTTACCTTCCCAGGCAATGATGGGGAAAATCTCATCAAACCCGTTGGCTTCCATGTTTTGCTGGATGGATTCAAGGGTTTCAATCCCAATGGGAAAAATGGAGGAAAAAGGATCCTGGACGATCAGTTCGGAAATGTGTGTCAAATCGGTTTTCATTCTTATCACCCTGTGTTGTTTTCATGTTTGTTTGCAGGTTTTGCAAGGCACCGTTTATATCCCATTGCAGGCCCAAAGTGCAATCCTTATTTTAAAGTGCTGCCTGACAGGGTTGGGTGGCGCGGGGACAGAGAAATGCCGGAAAGAGAAATTTGGAAAAGCGAGCGTGACTCTGTCCGGCATATTATGGGTGCTTATTTGATTTTTAGGCGGATGTTATGGGTTTTTATGGTGGCTTCCACGGCCTTACTCAATTCATTGAGGCTGACATTGGAGGTGAATTTATCTCCATTGGTTGTTATTTCTATGCCTTTTATATTCTTTTTGGTCAGCTTTAATAAAACGCCCAATCCAAATGATTTTTTTATTTCAAAGTTTTTAGTATTTGTGTTCATATGAATACCTCGCTTATAGGGTCTGGTTTATCTTTCTTAACCATAAGTATCGGTACTCAAACAGAAAAAGTCAAATTTTACCTTGTGAAAACCTTGATTTTAATGGGCGTCTGCCGGTGATTTTCGGCCCAGGATGTGCTGGTAGCGGCCCATTTCCCGAAAGGGAGATTTTCTGGAAAATTTAAGTTCCAGCTCTACCACAATGTGTGGGTCTTTTTTTTGGTCTTTGATGTCAAGAATGTAGTCGTGGAACACCCGCATGCCGCTGTGGCAGAGGATTTCAAATGGGTGGGGGCCGAGCCATTCAAGCACTTCGTCAGGTTCTCGGGGCCAGGTGGGGGTCAGACCTCCGGGCAGGCCGGAATAGTCTTTATCCGTTATTTTTTTGTAATTGGTCCGGAGCAGGTTTTTAAAAATCATTCCCGTCAGGTTGTAAAATGTCAGGGACAGGATGCCATTGGGTTTTGTCAGCCGCATTAAATGTCGGATCAACTCCTTTGGATCTGCAACCCATTCCAGGACGGCATGGCAAAGCACCAGGTCATA
>JAFLJU010000186.1 GCA_022712835.1 Desulfobacteraceae bacterium | reverse complement strand
CGATGAGCTGGAAGATTTCAAGCTCCCGGTCCGAGATCCGTTTTAAAGGGGATTCATGGGCCAGATTCGGCTGTTTCTGGAAGGTATTGAGGATATGGCTCATGATGGTCGGGCTGACATGGATATGGCCGGCCATTATTCTGCGGATGGCCAGGACAACGGATTCCGAGGCTTCCTGCTTCATTATATAGCCCTTGGCTCCTGCCATGATACACCGTTCCGCATGGAGGGCTTCGTCGTGCATGGAGAGCACCAGGGAAGCAGTTGGTTTGTGACAAGAGTGGATTTCCTTGACCAGGTCCATGCCGTTGCTCTCTTTCAAAGACAGGTCCACAATGACCAGATCGGGTTTCTGGGTTTCAATCAGTTCCAGGGCAGTGGCCACATTTTCGGCATCCCCACACACGGACATGTCGGATTCATGCTCTATCATCTCTTTCATACCCATTCTGAAAATGGGGTGGTCTTCCACAATAAGGATTTTTAAATAGTCTTTTCCCATCTGCGTCTTTTTTTCCTGAGTTTTAGTTCTATCCGTTCTTGTCCGTCAATTCCCTGCGGCCTAATTCCAGCCTGCCCAATTCCAGTTTCACCAGGGTGCCACCCCCCGGGGGTTCTTCAAACCCAAGGGAGGCCCCTATCCTGTTGGCCCGATAGGACATAATTCGGATGCCCATTCCCGGGGTTGCCGGGGCCGGTTTGGGGCTGCCAAGGCCGATACCGTTATCCTCGATGGTGAGTGTGACGGTTTTATTTTGAATCGTCAAGCGTATACGAATAAGATCTGCCTTTGAATGCTTGACCGCATTGTGAACCGCCTCGTGGGCAATATAATAGGCATGGGTGGCCATACTGTTGTCTTCAAAGGCTTGGGAGCCGTCACATGAGAGGGTACAGGAAATATGGAACACCTCCCGGACATAGGCGGCCAGTTCCTCCAGGGAGACATCAAACCCCCGGTCCGTCAGGTTCACCGGTGAAAGTCCCCGGGAAAGGCCCCTGGTTTTTTCAATGGCATCCAGAATCAGCCTTCTGATTTTGCCGGCACGGCTGGCTTCGCTGGTGACTTCGCTGGTGACTTCGTCAACGGCTTCCAGGCCAGGGGAATCAATGGTTTCTTTTTCCTTGAGCCTCTGCTGGAGCATCTTTATCATCACTTCAATGCCGATGAGTTGGGGGCAGAGGTCGTCATGGAGATCCATGGCAATTCTCTGGCGTTCCCGTTCACTGATGGTGAGGATTTCCCTTTCCAAAAAGCGAAGGGCTTTTTCACTTTTTTTTTGTTCATCTACGTAGCGATTCAGCCTGTCCATGAATTTATTGAAATAATCAGCTAACTGCCCGATTTCATCGGTGGATTCAACTGGCATGCGGATATTGAAATTTCCCGAGGCACCCAGGGCAAATCGGTTCATGAGGATTTGCAGGGGGCTGATCACAGTGGCGTTGATCCACAGGGAGGTTGAAAAGACCAGAACACAGGTCAAAAAAACAATACTGAGAATAATATTCCTAATCGTCTTCAAAGGGGCAAATATTTCATCCAAATAGCTGGCAGAGGCCACAATCCAGTCATATTCGGGAATATATCTGAAAATAACCATTTTTTTCCGGGCAATTCTCTCCCCGGGATTTTTCCAGGTATAGACGGTTTTTCCATTTTTCTTTTCACAGATATCCCGGACAAAATACTGGCCCTCCCTGTCCCGGGCATCAAAGTAATTGCCGGTCATAAAGGGGTGGACAATGAGATTGCCTTGGGAGTCATTGATATATGCATAGCCTGTTTTTCCAAAGTTCAGGCTTAAAATGCTTTCCCGAAAATCTGAAATATTGATAAGTTCATTGAATTCTTCCCTATAGGTTGAAGCGGCAATGATCCAGTCCTAGGGTTCAAAATAGGACATATACATGGCTTTGGGTTTTAAATTTTCCTCTTCCGGATTTTTCCAGTCATACTCCAGATATCCGGTTTTCATCAGGATCATTTCATGGACAAAGGCCCGGTCTAAAAAACTTTTCCCTGCCACCCCTGGATTGGGATGTTCAATGGCTATTCCTGCGGAGTTTGCACAGAAAATATACCCTGTTTTACCAATGGACTGACTGAACAGGATTTTCCGGCACAGGATCTTTGCCTCTTCTTCCGTGGTCAGGCCCAGGAGAAAATCATTGTATATTGCCTGGACAATCTCCCTGTTTTTCTCTGCAATGGCCTTGAGATGATTTTTGATGGAGGTGGCGGCAGCTGTCCTAACCATGTTCTGGATGGCGGCCGTGGCATTGGTCAGTTCACTTTCAATGTTGGCTTCAATGGTGGTGCGGACCTTAAGATAAATCACACCCCCGCCCACAAGGGTGGCCAGAACAAAGATCAGTGTATAGCCGCCCAAAAGCTTGGACCGGATCTTTAGGTTTCTGAAAAACTGAAACAAATGAGTCATCCTGTCCGGGCAAGGGTTTGCATATAGGTTTCCTAGATGATAAAGGCATCGGCACTGGCCCTGTGCCGGGTCAGGCTAAGCTTTTTGATTATTCTTTCCTTTGTCTCATGCCAGATGTTCATCTGGGGTTCGGACAGGTTCCTCTTTTTAACGCTGATACCAAAAACAACCTAAAATAGTTTCATACCCTATGAAAGCAGGCAGAAAAAGTCAAGATCAGATAGCCTCCAGGCCTGACGCATGTAAGACGAGGGTTGAAAACCAAAGGATGTTTGTTTTTAAACAAAGATCAATTCATAACAAATCGTATAGCGGGCAAGCAGATCACTGATACGATCTCTAACTGACTCAGCGTCAATGCCTGTTTTTGGATTAACAATAATCTGAGCCAACAGACCATGGATTTTATCCGCATTAACCTGCACCTCAACGGAATCGGTCAAGTCACCCAACACTTTTAATTCGTTTGAATAGACTCTCTGTGTGACATCTCTGTTCAGATCAGGTTTAAATATCTTCCCGACTGGTGTCAGAGGCATTTGGTCTATAACATAAATTGCCTTGGGAATTGCGGCAGGTTCACCGATTTCTATTTTGAGAGTTTCAAGTATCTGCTTTTCGGTCAGACATTGATTTTTCTTAAATTGAACATAGGCTACAGGAACCTCGCCTGCATGTCGGTCAGGACGACCTACTGCAGCAGCTATTTGTACTTCCGGTAAACGATAAAGGGCGTTTTCTATCATCTGGGGATCAATATTGTGCCCGCCGCGAATGATGAGTTCCTTCTTGCGCCCGGTCAGCCATAGATAGCCATTTTCGTCCTGTCTTCCCAAATCGCCCGAGTTGAACCAGCCTTCCCTGGGCCAGATCCCTTTATTATGGGCCTCCTCAAGGTAACCGCCGAACACGCAGGGTCCTCTCATACAAACAGCTCCAATTTCGTTGGTTTTTGCTTCACGAACAAAAGCACCGTCTCCGTCGACAATGAATATTTTAATTTCGTGATAGGGAAGTCTTAATCCTATGGAACCGATTTTCCTCTCACCGTAATAGGGATTACAGGATGCGTTTCCTTCGGTCAGGCCATAAATCTCCAGGATTTTTATGCCGCTGTAAGTTTCGAATCTCTCAAATAGGTCGACAGATAACGGGGCTGCACCGCAGATCACATATTTTAGTGAAGAAATATCGGCTTCCCCTTTTTCGGCATCCAGGAGCATAGATAAAATGGTGGGTACTGCGGAAAAGGCAGTCGCTTTATAGTGTTCGGCGATGCGATAGAAATTTTCTATAATGGAGGGATTCCGATATCCCTGGGGTGACATCAATACTATGTGGGCACCGATGGATAAGGGATAAGAACCGGTCATCAGTGTTCCGTTGATGTGGAACAGGGGCAGCCCGACCAATATTACCTCACCGGAATTGAGTTCGGTGGCCATATCCGACGTTAAAGACAGGGCAACTTCGTTGAGGTGTGTATGGGGAACCAGTTTTGGTAACCCTGTGGTCCCTCCGGTATGGTATATTGATGCAGTATCATCCGGTATTATGATGCGGTTGGAATCGAGTTGATCTCCATTGTAGGATTCAATTTTATCGTCGAAACCGTAGATACCGTTGGGTTCGTCGCTCGGTCCGAATATTGAAACAATTGCTTTCAATTCGGGCAGGTGTTGACGGACTTCCAGGGCTTTTTCCCAGATATCGCTTCCGGGAAACTCTCCAAGAGCAACCAACACTTTGGTGTTTGCCGCATTACAGATATCTGCAATTGTTTTTGTTTCCAACATGGGATTGATGGGATTGGCGATTCCTGCTGCTTCAGCCCCCCATAAGACGTAATGGGTGTGAGGCAGATTGGGAAGTATGTAAGAAACCACATCCTTGGGCCCTATTCCCAAATCATGGAAGAAATTGGCGGTCTGTGTAACTTTCTTTAAAAATTCCCGGTAGTTGATCTGAAGGGGTGCGTCGAATTGATCTCCCGACATGATTAAACTGATGGCAGGTGCATCGGGATTAATCATGGCTCCCTTTTTAATCATGTCGTATGTACTCTGAATATCAAATCGTTTTTCCAATGGTATTTTCTCAACCGCTTCGATACTGGACAGATCGGTAATTTTAATCTTTTTCACTGCATTCTCCTTTTCATTCTAATTCGAAATTTCAAACGGGAATTTCCGTTTCCAGATTAATTTTTTGCTTTCAAAATGTTATAGGAGGATCAGGGTTGAAAACAATGTCTGTAGAGCTAAATTCCTTGATGTTTTGTAACGTTGGCCGTTTGACGCAGATTATTTCGAAAAAATTTCTATTGATAGCGTCCTCGATTTTGACTATAGATGGAATTGGAATAGAAAAGTAAACGATATTTAAAAGACAAAACTGGCCAAATGCAAAAAGATATTTTACTATACCATCCATTCATGATTCCGTTTGTACATTACGCCTTACAATCTGGAATGACGGGTAATTGTCTTTCAAATGAATTTCAGATCAATACTTCCAACCTCAATTTGCCGACATACCGGCTGTCCGCCGGACAATACAAACAGATGATTCAGAAACTGGTTGAAAAGACTGAGGACGAGCATCCTGGAATAGCGGTCGCTAAAACACTACATATTGAGCATTTCGGTCTTGTCGGATACATCATGATGAATTGTAACACGATTGCTGAGGCGCTTCAAAAATACAATCAATATCAACAAATATCTGGCAATGCCATTCACAGCATCATCGAAACGAAAGGGGATAGGATCCAATTTTACTGGCCGATGCTTCATCCTGATCTGAGCGAAATAAAGAGAATTCTGCTGGAAGGCTCCATCCTTGCTACCATGCGGCTGTACGGCTATTTATCAGGAGAGGAACAACCTCCGGCCGAGGTTTGGTTTGATTTCCCCAGGCCTAACAATACCGATATATACGAACGGACTTACAAGGCGGAGTTAAAATTTAATAAACCTTGGACGGGAGTTATATTTAATCAAAAGCATCTTGAAGTACCCGTGAAGGTTCCGAACCGAGATCTGCTTTCGGTTTTCGAGAATTGTGCCCGTGAGCGGTTTCGATATCTGCTTGGACACAGGTACTATTCCGACAGGGTTGTGAAACTTTTGAGCCGTCGTAAAACTTCAATACCGAGCCTGGACAGTATATCCAGAGAACTTAAGATGGGGAAAAAGAATCTTCAGTTAAAACTGCGGAATGAAGGCACTAATTTTCGCGAGTTGAGAAACGAGATCCAATGCGAGCGGGCAAAAAATTATTTAAAATCCCAACACTATTCAGCGGCCGAGACGGCTTATCAGTTAGGCTATTCCGACCCCGGTACTTTCTGCAGAAATTTCAAACGCTGGACCGGGATGACCACCAAAGAATTTAGGATCGGAACTTGATTATTTTACAACTGAACAGATAAACTGGGAGAGTAGAAATGACTTATGAAAATCTGATTGTAGAGAAAAAAGATTATGTTGGGACTATAACTATTAACAGACCACCGGTAAACTCAATAAATCTTGCGACGGTAGAAGAGTTTGGAAAAGCTCTGGATGATTTGGGGGCTGATAAAGAGGTTCGTGCTGTTATTATAACCGGAGCAGGCGGAAAAAGTTTCTCAGCAGGATTTGATATAAACGATGCAGCAAACGCAGAAAAAATCGGGAAATGTGGTTCTGATACATGGTCAAGAATAGATCGATTCCAAAAACCTATAATAGCTGCAATAAATGGATTTGCCTTTGGTGGTGGATGCGAGCTTGCACTTGCTTGTCATTTCCGGATAATGGCGGATACCCCAAAGGTAAAAATTGGCCTTACTGAATTAAACCTTGGAATTATCCCTGGCTGGGGTGGAACTCAGCGAATGACAAGGGTAGTCGGCAAGGCAAAAGCTCTTGATATGATTCTGTTCAGCAAGAGGATTCCGGGAAAAGAAGCACTCGAAATCGGACTTGTTAACAAGGTTGTTGCAGTAGAAGATCTTATGGAAGAAGCGACAGCCCTTGCAAAAACACTTTCCGAAAGACCTCCATTAGCGGTTTCAGCAGTATTGAAGGCAATATCCACAGGGCTTGATTATGGAATGAACGAAGGGTTGAAAATTGAGCAGGAAGGTGTTGATATTACAAGAAATTCAAAAGATGCGATCGAAGGCTTTACTGCATTTTTTGAAAAGCGAAAACCTGCTTTTAAGGGAGAGTAGAGCACCGTTAATTATTCTTATAAAGCCCTGATCATTGCTAATGACTAGTGACCGAGAATTGCTGCATCCCCACATCTTGTCGCAACATGTGCATTTGGGTTGTTGAAATAAATTTTCGATTTTTAAAGAGCTGTTTTTGGGGTGTCATTTTAGAAGCCCCATTTTGGTTTCAATGGGGCTTCAAAGGTTTGTTTTCGATGTTTTGTTACTTTACTGCGATAAGTTCAATAGTGAAAATCAATGTAGCATATGGTTCAATCGTTCCCCCACTGCCGGCAGGGCCATATGCAAGCTCAGATGGAATATACAGTTCATATTTTGAACCCTCAGCCATAAGCTGAAGTGCTTCAGTCCAGCCTTTGATTACACCATTCAGTGGGAAACTTGTTGTTTGTCCACGTTTGTATGAGCTGTCAAAGATTATACCATCAAGTGTCTTGCCTTCATAATGCGTTTCAACGGTATCTGTAGCAGCGGGCTTTTTTCCGCTTCCTTCAGTGAGCACTTTATACTGAAGTCCGCTTTCAGTAGTTTTTACCCCCTCTTCTTTACTATTTTCTTCAAGAAATTTCTCTCCTGATTCAATATTTTTTTTCCCTGATTCCATCTGCTTTGCCTGCTTTTTATCCTCCATTGCTCTTTGAAAATTTTGCATAATGTGCTGCATTTCACCAACAGGCATTTGGGATTCTTTTCCGTTAAAAGCTTCAGTAAATGAATCCGCAAAAATTTTAGGATCAATTTCAAAGCCCTGTCTTCTAAAATCACCACCGATACTTTGTCCAAGAATATAACTGACCTTATCTAATTCAACTTTCATTTTAATTCCCTATATATAAATTATTTAAAAAAGATTCGAATATACACAAAAAGGAACCAGTTTGCATTAATAAAAAGGACAGATCCTTGTGGTTCATTCAATGAAATGTCAATATATCTTGATCATATCTTTCCCTCTTTCTTGAGTATTTTTCATGCCAAGATAGTGGATCAGGAAACAATAGAAAGCTGTGTATATCAAAAGAACAGTACCGTCCACGGCATCTTGTCAGACGCAAAAGATGTAGTCGGTATCCTTTCAAAATCCATGAACCGCATGGCAAAAAATCTAAAAGAACTGAGCGACAATAATATAATGCAAATGAAATCGATCAAGGAGAGTGAGGAACGATTCCAAACCCTTCATACAACCGAATCTCACAGGCTAGCATGCAGCCAGCAGGTCAAAAAGGCGACTGATATCTTCCTGGGTGGTATACAGATGGGGGGCAATGCGGATGGCATCCCCCCGGATGCTCACATAAATGGAATTTGTGGCCAGCTGATCCCCAAGGCCCTGGGGAATCCCCCTGGGCAGGGTCACCCCGATGAGGTGGGGGGAGCGCATCTTCTTAGGCGGCACTGTCAGTCCTATATTTTCAGCTTTCTGGGCAATTTCATCGGTTTTGACTTCCAGTGCAGCCGCAATATCGGTCACCCCCCAGTCCAGAATCTGTCCCAGACTGGCATCCACGATGGGGGAGAGGAAAAAATTACTGGCCTCCCCCATCTCAAACCGCCGGGCACCGGCCTGGTATTGGTTCCTGTAATCCACCAGCCTGGAAAAATCCTTGGAACCTTGCCGGTTCATCCAGTTCTCCTCCAGGGGAATTCCCTCCTGCCATTGGGGGGCCACATAACAGAACCCGTAACTGTAAGGTCCCAGCAGCCATTTATGGGCGGTGGTCACCAGAAAATCAGGGCGCACCTGCTCAATGGACAAGGGCATAGCCCCCAATGACTGGGTGGCGTCGATACACAGGGCCGCCCCCATATCCCGGCAGTGCTGTCCGATGATGGCCAGATCCAGACAGCTGCCGTCGGTCCAATGGCAATGGGGCAGCGCCACAATGGCGGTTTTGGGAGTGATGGCCTCCAGGACCGCCTGGGTCCAGTTAAAATCCTTTGGCCGTTTCACTGTTGTGATCGAAGCCTTTTTTTTCCTGGTCCTTCTCTGCCAGCTGTAGATATTGGAAGGGAACTGATCTTCCAGCACCAGAATTTTTTGGCCTTGTTCCAGGGGAATGTTTTTAGCGGCAAGGGCCATGCCGTAGGACACCGAAGGGATAACCGCCACATCCGTTGCCGGGCACTGGATGATTTGTCCGAATTTCTCCCGGACCGGTTCGAGCAGGGAGAAAAAGTGGGCCGGGGTGATCTGCCAGGGACAGGCTTTGGCTGCCACTGCTTTTTTTCCGGCAGCTTCTGCTGACCTGAGCAAGGGAGAAGTGTAGGCACAGTTTAAATAGCTGATCTCGTCAGGTATGCTGAACAGGGATCTCTGGTTGGGAATCATCATTTTGTTTCCGTTTTTATATATTTAATGGATGCAGATTGTATAGCGTCTTTGAGATAACTTTGCAAACAAAGCCATTAAGGCTTATAATTTCAGGTATTTTTATATTTTAAATCGGAAAAGTCTCCATGGCTAAAAAAGTTGAAAACAATAATCTGTACTTTTTAAAAGCCCATCCCAGGCGTTTGCTTCTTTTCTTTATACCCTTTGCCTTTTTCATGATTGTACTGGGAAATTATGCTCTGCAAAATAAAGTTATCCTTCCCGGGTTTTATCAATTTGAAAACCAGGAGGCGTTAAAAAAACCTGAACAGGGTAACGGATGCCATAAAAAGAGAAATCCATCATCTTGAAGGTCTGACGGGTGACTGGGCTGTGTGGAACGATACCTACGAATTTGTTGAGACACTGAACCCGGATTATCTTTCATCCAATATGGAATGGAACTCTTTGGAAGCAACCTCCGGTGTCAACCTTATTTATATCCTGAAAAGTGACGGGTCTGTCCTTTATGGAAAGGCATTCAAGGCTGATAGGGGAGGGGATATTACACTGGAGGCGTTCAATCGGTCACGGTTTGAAAAAGATCATATTTTCATGGTTGACGAAAATAAGATTCTCAGCGGTATAATTCACACAAAGTTAGGTTTAATGCTGGTATGTGCCAGAAATATAATGACCTCTGACGGGAAAGGGCCTTCAAATGGAATTTTTATCATGGGACGGTTTATAACAGCGGAAATGATGAATTCCCTAGAGGAGCAGACAAACCTTGAAATCACCCTCACCGACCTGGAAGCAGATGAAAATAAAATTATAAATAAGAGGCTCATATCCAATGTTCAAACAGATGGACACCATATTCGCACCGAAGAAAATCGTTTAACCATCTCCGGAATAATAAACGGCATGGAAAACACCCCCCTTGTGCTTGTGGAAATTGAAATGGGAAGACAGATTGTGGAACAGGGTAAAAAAGTAGCCCAATTTGCTTCATGGACGGTTCTTTTTATGGTTGTACTGCTGTTATCCTTTCTTATGGCGGCTTTTCTTAGCCGAGTCCAGTATTTAAAAAACCAGAAAGAGGAAATTGAGATAAAGCTTGGGCAGACCGAGGAACAACTTTCCAAGGCATTTCACTCCAAGGCAGTTTTTATGACCATCAGCACATTGGAGGAAGGACGGTTTATAAATGCCAATGAAACCTTTCTTAAAGAAATGGGCTTTACAAAAGAAGAGGTTATTGGAAAAACCTCATTGGAATTATCGATATTTCCAGACCCCAGTCAGCGGCAGTCTTTATTGAATTCAATTAAGGAGAACGGTTTTTTAAAGGATTTTGACATAACGCTCCAAACAAAAGAAAAAAAAATGATCCTTGCGTCAATTTCATCCGATATCATTCTCCTTCAGGAAACGCAGTGTATTTTGAGCGTTATGATAGACATCACAGATCGTAAAAACCTTGAAGAAGAACTGAAAAAAGCCATGTTCACGGCAAACCAGATGACAGCAGATGCTGAAATAAAAAATTACCAACTGGAAATGGAAATGGGACAGAGACACCATGCCGAAGAAGTAAACAAAACCCTATATAATATTTCAAATGCTGTCAATACCACCTCAACTCTGGAAGAACTTTATAAAAGCATCCACAAAATCCTGGGCACCATATTGAACCTGTCCAACTTTTATATCGCTGTTTATTTCAAGGAAAAAGATAGTCTTCTGTTTTCCTACTGGGTAGACGAAAAAGACAAAAACTTTGAAAATGTCTCGGATATCAGTGAAAAAAATTCATTCACAATTGATGTGATAAAATCGGGAACTCCTCTGTTGATCACGAAAAAGGATCTGTTAGAGGGAGGGAAATATCATGGAAAAAACTATCTTGGAAGTCCGCCCCAGGTATGGCTTGGCGTTCCATTAAAGATTAAAGGCGACGTTATCGGGGTTATGGCCACACAAAGTTATACAGACGCCAATAGTTTTACCAATGATGACATCAATATCATGATGACGGCCTCTGACCAGGTTGCCCTTGCCATTGTGCAAAAAAGATCGGAACAAGCGATCCGGATCAGTGAGAAAAAGCATCGGTCCATAATAGAAAGCATTGAAGACGGGTATTGCGAAACCGACATGGCCGGCAATATTCTTTTTTTTAATGACGCCATGTGTAAAATTACGGGGTATTCACGCCGGGAACTTCTTGGAAAAAATTATACTACTTTTCTGGAGGAGGAGGATCAAAAAGAGATAAAGGCATCCCGGTTTTTTATAGATGCCCCGGAAAGGGAACTATCTGAAGTCAGTTACAAAATCATCCAAAAAAACGGCTCCAAAAGGCATGTAGGAGCGTTGCCCTCCCTGATAAAAGATTCTGAGGAGCAACCCATCGGGTATAGAAGTATTTTACGGGATATTGAAAGCCAGAAAAAATATGAGGAAAATTTACTTTTCCTTGCCTACCATGATGCTTTAACAGGATTAAAAAACAGAAAAGCATTTTATGAAAATCTGGACAGGTGTTTGAAATCGGCCAGGCGAAATAATAATAAGATTGCCATCCTTTATATGGATATTGATAAATTT
>JAFLJU010000180.1 GCA_022712835.1 Desulfobacteraceae bacterium | reverse complement strand
AACTGCAAGATAATATTATTTCACTCGCTAATCTCAAACGTTACTAGCTATGAATCTGTTCTCTTTTACCTTGCGAAATGTTAGTCGTGACTGGCACTGAAGCATAGTGACGATAGCTGCGATGGGTTTTGGCCAGGATGAAAATATACTTGACATAGATTCAAAATATATGTCAAGTATATTTTGAAAAAAAAGCGATAATTTTCAAAGGATAATAAAAGCTTAAATCATAAAAATGAAGCCATAAAAATTTAAAAGTGGTGAATTAAGGAGAACTTCAATGGGCGATAAAACTTATACCCTCACATCCCCGGTCATGGGAACTTTTTACAGATCTTCTGCACCCGGGGAACCTTCCCTGGTTAAAGAAGGGCAGTCCATCACGACATCGGATATTCTTTGTGTGATTGAATCCATGAAAATTTTTACGGAACTTCGCAGTGAACATTCTGGAATCATTAGAAAAATCATGGTGGAAAACGAAGATATGGTCATGAAAAACCAGGCATTGATAGAGATTGAGCTGAATTAACACGTAACTTTTAAGCATAAAAAATCATGGGGGAACCTTAAGTTGTTTAAACGGATTTTAATTGCAAACAGAGGCGAGATCGCCCTGAGGATCATCCGGGCCTGCAGGGAAATGGGAATCGAGACGGTGGCTGTTTTCTCCGATGCGGACAAGGACAGCCTCCACGTAAAATATGCAGACACAGCGGTGAACATCGGCCCGGCCCTGAGTCGTAAAAGTTATTTAAACATGGAGCGCATCATTGCTGCGGCAAAGGAAACAAATGCTTGCGCCATCCATCCGGGATATGGATTTCTTTCGGAAAACGCCGACTTTGCAAGCGCCTGTGTGGAGAATCAGATTGTTTTTATCGGTCCCAGTGCCGAGACCATTGCCATGGCCGGTGACAAGTCTGCTGCCCGACAAACCCTGACGGAACTTGGGGTTCGAGTTATTCCCGGGAGTGATGATGTTGTCTTGTCCCCAGAGGCAGCCTGCATTGTTGCCGACAGGGTAGGGTATCCTGTGATCTTAAAAGCTGCCGGGGGCGGTGGAGGCCGGGGGATGAGAATTGCCCGCACCCCTGAAGACCTCATCGCAGCTTTTGCCATGGCATCGGGGGAAGCAAAGGCAGCCTTTGGCAATCCCCTGCTGTATCTTGAAAAATATATTGAAAATCCCCGGCACATTGAAATCCAGATTTTGGGGGACACCCAGGGCAACTATATCCATCTGGGGGAAAGGGAATGCAGTATCCAGATGAGATACCAAAAGCTCATTGAAGAAGCTCCCTCTCCTTTTGTGGATGAGACCCTTCGCAACACCCTGGGTGAAACCGCCATAAAAGTGGCCAGAGCCGTCGGGTATACCAATGCCGGCACCATGGAATTTTTGGTGGACAAAAACAAAAATTATTATTTCATGGAAATAAATGCAAGAGTCCAGGTGGAACATCCGGTGACAGAGCTGGTCACAGGAGTAGATATTGTGGAACAGCAGATTTTGATCGCTGCCGGAGAGGAGCTTTTGCTAAAACAGACCGATATCCGTATGAAGGGCTGGTCCATGGAATGCCGGATCAATGCCTCTGATCCCAACGATAATTTCATGCCCTCTCCGGGTCAAATTGAATCGGTTATTTTCCCCGGGGGCCCGGGGGTTCGATTGGACACCCACATTTATGACCGATATATGGTGACCCCTTTTTACGATTCTCTCATTGGAAAACTGATTGTCTGGGCCAAGGATCGACCCTCTGCCATCAATCGGATGAAACGGGCATTGGCCGAATTTGAAATCACCGGTATTGAAACCACCATCGACTTTTACATGAAGGTGTTTGAAAATGATCGTTTCCAAAAAGGCGACATTGACACGCATTTTCTGGACACAATGGAATAACCGGCATGGCCGGAGCTAAGGTATTTGTTTTTGGCCAAAATAGTTGAAGCGAGGGAAATATGACAGACAGCATATGGCTCCAGGACATGACCTGGGAGGAAGTTCAGGAAAAAATAGAAACCAGTTCAAAAACCATCCTTCTTCCCTTTGGCAGTACCGAACAGCATGGCCCCCATATGCCCTGCGGGACCGATACCATGGTGGCCATGACCTTGGCACAAGATGCGGCATCAAAAACGGGTGTCCCTGTGGCACCTCCCCTGTGGTTCGGGTGGAGCCCCCATCACATGATTTTGCCAGGCACCATTACCATCCGGCCGGATATCTTAACTGAAATGGCCTTTGATATCATCTCTTCCCTCCACCACCACGGGTTTGATAAATTTGTATTGATCAACGGGCACAGAATCGTCAATATCTCCTGGATGCAGGTGGCAGGAGAACGTGCCAAACGGGAATTGGGGGTAAAAATTGTAATCTTTGACCCGGCCTATATGTCCAAGACCATCACAGACTCCCTTGGCTGGGGAGCTGTGGGGCATGCCGAAGAGATCGAAGGCTCACACATGATGTACCGGTATCCGGATCTGGTCAAGATGGACCGGGCCATTGACAATCCCCATCCCAAGGCGGATTTGTATAGTGTGGATCCGTCATACAGGGAAGACACTCTTTGCTACGTGCCCGCAAGCCCCGGTGAGATGAAAAAGCTTACGTTAAAGTCAAAGGGAACCACGGGGGAACCTTCCAAGGCCACGGTTGAGGGGGGTAAAATCTACCACGACCACCTGGTATCCCGGCTGGTTCAGGTGATTACCCAGCTCAAGGCAAAGGCGTGATCACTGCCAAAATTAGGTGCTCCGGATCTTAACCCATGCTTGTGAAGGAAGAAGATAAATGAAACCCAGTCCCCAAAATGAAGCCCCCATTGATGCCGCTGCCCGCAGGGCGGTTAAACCGGTTATCTGCTACCCCATCCATACCTTGCCCCGACCGGATATGGAGATCTATAAGGCTGCTCGGCAAACAATGGAATTGATAGGGGAGGTGATCGTGCCTCGCCGGGATGCCCGGACCTTCAAGGTTTCAGCCGGGAATTTTTTCAGGATTATCAGCATGGAGGGTCCCCAGGTGGGAGATTTGAACCTCTGGGCGGCAAACAACCTTTCGGAACGGTTTTACAGCGGGAAAACCCGGGCCCTACACGGGTCCCACCTGGGTACCAAAGACCAACTGTGGAGCTGCTTTCCCCATATGCGTCCCATGGCCACCATTACCCACGATACTCTGGATTGGTATGGATTTGATGCAGACGGCGGCAGCGTTCATGATGTGATCGGCACCCGTTGCGATCCTTATACCAGCCAATTGCTGAGCGGTAAGCCCTATCACCATTGCTGTCATTCGAACCTGATCCGTGCCCTGAAAGCTGAAACCGGACTTCCCCTGGACGAGATTGAGGCAGATATACACGATGTGCTGAATGTGTTCATGTGTACCGGGTTCACCCATGACACCCATCAATATTTCATGAAAGCAAGCCCGGTACGTCCCGGGGATTTTCTTGAGTTCTTTGCCGAAATCGATCTGCTGGGGGCCTTGTCCGCTTGCCCCGGTGGAGATTGCAGCAGTGAACATTCCAGCGATCAAGCGGCCTGCTACCCGTTGAAAATTGAGATCTATCGTCCCGACCACAAGGT
>JAFLJU010000160.1 GCA_022712835.1 Desulfobacteraceae bacterium | reverse complement strand
CAGATCAGACCTTTAGCTGCCTGGACTGTGAAGGGGAGTATCTGATCATGAGCACCTGGAATACGCTGGAAGATTGGAACAAATGGATGCACAGCCAGGAACGCATGACTATCCAGCACAAGGTCGATGAATTGCTTGGGGAAAAGACTTTTTACCGGTATTATGAGCCGGTTGTGGGCGGTATCACCCCGAAGTTTTACCCCAAGGAAAATCAAGCGTAATTCTACTCATTGATTCACGGGAACGCCTGGGTTCCCAGTTGGGGTGACCCGTGTCAGGACCGAAGCGCTTCAAGGGCTTTGCCTGCCTCGGGGGCCAGTTTGATGAATGCAGCCAGCCGGTCGCAAATATAGTCTTTACATTCCGCACAATTTTCAACTCCCTTTGTAAAACAGCATTGACGGATGTCACACCGGTCACAATGGAAAAATTTTATCCCGTCTGAGGTGCAGCCGGTGCAATTTATCTGGTCAGGTTTGATATCGGCCTGGAACATTTTTGACCAGGCGTGAGCCGTTTTTTCTCTTTTCCCATCATTGTTCTCCTGGGTCGCAAGATAGGCCTCACATTTGGAACAATTCAATCCGCAATAGGCGATCATTTTATTCTCCTTTAAATGTTAAGGGTATTCGATCGATTTGTGCTTTATCAAAATTTTATCAAACCGGCTGTCCATACAGACACTGATATCGGTTGTTACAAATTTTCCCTTGTAAAACAGGCTGAAGATGGTGGCGGGTGTCGGGGATGCCTGGGCTTGCGCTAAGTTTGTAAATTTTATTGCCTTTAACGGCAGGTTTCTTTTTTCGATGGTTTCAACCAGGGAGTTTTTTACATGGTATTCCGAATAAGGACATCGGTTGGAATAGTAGACCACCGCCCCTTGTTTATCCGGGCATTCCCCGCTGGCAACCGTGTCTTTGAATGCGGGTTTTGTTGTCTGGGGATTGAACTTTTTCACCAACAGGCTGAACCCTGTGGACGTGTTGTCACAGATTTCAAATCCCTGCCGTAAAAACCATTTGGTGTCACTCAGAAAGTGGTATTTTCGGGTGCCGACAATGGTGACCAGACCCTTTTTCCCCTGACGTTTTGCATCCTCAACCGCTAGGGCCAGCAATGCTTTACCGTAACCGTTGCGCTTGTATTTTCCGGAAACCCAAAAACAGTTGATCATGGTATGATCGGGTGCGGTTATCGGCGCCCAGGCGGTTTCAGCCGGACAGTATTCTATAAACACTTTTGCGCGTTCATCCAATCGGCGGAAAACATACCCGTTGGAAAATTGTTTTTTCAACCATTGCTTTTTGAGCCCATAGCTTTCGGAACATTTTTTATCAGAAAAGGCACAGCAGATATGTTCGGAATCTATATTTTCTTTTGTTAATGAAATATAAGCCATATCATCCGTCTGCTTCCAGGTCTGTAATCATCAAATGCCCTTCTTTATTTTTTTTGGTTTTAAGCCAGCCTCTGGTTTCAAACTCTTTTGCAAGCATGGCCATCTTTTTATAGCTGGTATTTCGAATTTTAAAGGATTTATCCAATTGTCTCATTTTGTTGGCAATTCCGTTTAATAAATGGTTTTCACTTGGATCCAGGCGGACTAGCACCTTCATAAATAATTCCTTGGCGATTTTATCCTTGCCATCCGTTTCGGTAATCTCCTTGGTGGTTTCCGTTGTTTGGGCTTTTACCACTGCTGGATCTTGTCTTGGCGGAATCGGTTCTTTGGTTTGAGAGACAGATTTCCTACGGGGAATTACAATGATGTTGTCCGTGCAATTTCGAAAAATAGGTCTTTGTTCATCCCCTTCCTGGGTGATGAGCCACACTTCTTTTCCATATTTTCTCAGAACATCCATAATGACGGAAAAATCGGAATCCCGGGTGACAAAGACAAAACGGTCAATTGAGGGTTTTTCAAGGTATAGTTTTTCAAATGCATCAAGGCTGATGATTAAATCAGCCCGGTTTTTTTTGCCGGTGACATGTGGGGCTTCTCGGATTTCAAAATTATAATTAATGAGTTGATCTCTGAGCTTTGTTATGGAGTTGGTATTTCCGCAAGCGAACTTAACAGCGAAAACATAATCTTCTGAATCTTCTTTGTGTTCTTCAAGAATGATATCCTGGATCATGACATCTAAATCTAAAATCCCGGCAACATTTTCAAGGTCGATGTAGACTGCGATAAATTTTTTCATTTAGGGTATTTGCTTCCTCTCATTTATGAAAATGGCCCAAAACCGATTATATCAATGAGGTGAAAAATTTTTAAAGGGTGGGTCAATAGAGCAAGGCCATTTTTCTCTCGTTGATACACACCCGCCTGAATACTTCTCTCACTGATATCAAAAATATCGGTGGGACACAATCTCATTTATTATCCGTCTTAAAGACCATTCTTTTTGGAAAGGAGATACTTATTAACCGCTATTGTTAATAAATTGTTGAATATGGGACCGAGGGGCACAAGGTTTTGTGGAAATTCATCTTGACATATGATTAGTGTCCGTACTATTAGGGGGCTAACCATATTTTATCCCATAAGGAGATGCTATGTTTTTTTTGATGGATACGCCCAACCAAAAGCAATTTGAGGACCTGGCTCAGCGATACGAGAGGATGGATATCCCGTCTGTTCAGGCGTTGGTAAAGCTGTTGAGAACCGGCAGTGACTTGCTGACAGGATTTGAAAAAAGGCTGGGAACCTATGGGCTTTCCCAAGGACGTTTTTTGATTCTGGTAATCTTGAACCGCACTCCCAAGACCCCCCTCACTCCCTCGGGGTTGGCAGAAAAACTCGGGGTAACCCGGGCCACCATGACCGGACTTGTTACCGGGCTTGAAAAAGACCAACTCATTACCCGCCAGGCAGATTCCGTTGACAAAAGGAAAATCCATATCCGATTAACGGCCAAGGGTATTCACCGCCTTGAATCCATACTGCCGGACTATTATGATAGAATTAACAGTCTGATGCAGGGGCTGACCCTGAATCAGAAAACAACTTTAATATCCCTGCTTGAAATTGTGGATACCGGTATCCCCAACCTGACGATGGACAAAATGGACCCTCACAAAAATAGTATAGAGATCGGTTCTTACACTGCAGCTTATCAGGACCAGGTGATTGAACTGATCCTGACGATCCAGCAAACTGAATTTAATATTCCCATAACCGTTCAAGATCAACCCGACCTTGGGGATATCCCTGGGTTTTATCAGCAGGGGGTCGGCAATTTCTGGGTTGCCACCCATGGGAGTCGGGTTGTCGGAACCCTTTCCCTGAAGGATATCGGTAATGGCCAGGCCGCATTGAGAAAGATGTTTGTCCACCCGGAGTTTAGGGGGCCGGGCCTTGGGACCGCCATGGCGTTATGGGAGGCTGCCCTTGAATGGGCTGGAATAAAAAATATTTCCGAGATTTTTCTGGGCACCACGGAAAAGTTTCTGGCGGCCCACAGATTCTATGAAAAAAACGGTTTTGTTCCCATCGAAAAAGAAAGTCTGCCCGGTCAATTTCCCATCATGGCCGTGGACACAAAATTTTATGCCTATTCTCCAGGGTAAGGTTTTTGGGCTAATAATTAATATTTTTAATGTTTCATAAAATATATTAATTTTATTTCTTCTATCCCCCGGGGTATTCTGGCCGTCATATTGAAATAACCGGCATGGCTGGAGTTTCATATAAACCAGAACCCAGAGGATAGAATATGCTGTTGACATTTTTAACGGGGATGGGAACCGGCGGTGGATTGATCATTGCCATTGGTGCCCAGAATGCATTTGTATTGAGCCAGGGAGTCAGAAAGAATCATGTCATTATGATTCCATTGATCTGTGCCGTGTGTGATGCCGTCCTGGTGGCAGTTGGGGTGGCAGGTTTCGGGACCTTTATTGCGTCCAGTAAGGTGCTGTCCCAGGTGGCGGGCATTGGCGGGGGACTGTTTTTGTTTTGTTACGGAATCGGCTCCTTTCGATCTGCCTTTAAAGGCCAGACGCTTCCTTCGAATCTGAAGGGGGAAACTTCATTAAAGGCGGCAGTTCTTACGACCCTGGCCGTCACCCTGCTCAACCCCCATGTGTATATTGATACCATTCTGCTGCTGGGAAGTATTGCTGGTCAGTTCCAGGATCCCGGCCATCTTGTCTTTGGTGCCGGGGCGGTCACGGCATCCTTTATCTGGTTTTTTTGTCTAAGCCTTGGTAGCCGACTTCTGTCGCCTCTTTTTAAAAAACAACTACCCTGGCGGATTCTGGATACCCTGGTGGGGGTCATCATGTGGGCCGTTGGATTCTCTGTTCTCCGGGGAAGTCTGGGTGGTTGATGGTGTGCTGGTTGATGGTGTGAGTGGATGCCCCATGAGCAGCCGGTTCTTGGGGGTAATGGTGGCAGGAATTTTCTGGGTGGTGATCGCATAGCCTTTTGCCGCAAGCCCTGTTGCCCGGACCGTATCAATGGCCAAGGGGCCGTCCATCCAGTTAGTAAGGTTTCCCGTTGAATTGATTTTTAAATTGTGGCAGCAGGGCAGGACCGCCACCCGGGCATTGGCTTCAACAGCCTTGTCAATGACAAGATCGGTGAGGGCACCGCAGGCATGGGCAGAGACCACCAAATCTTCTGGATAAATTTGAACATTCTGGAGGGTCATTTGTCTGTAATGGATCCTGCCTTCAAGCCGGGGCCACTTCTCTATCAGGGATTCGGAGAGTGCAGGGGCATTCTCGGGAATATGTGTATCAACGGCCAGGGCCTGGTCCGATTCCTTGTCCAGGATCAGCAGTATATGGGCCAAAAGACCATGGCCGCAGGCCAGATCCACCACCCGTCCTCCCCGGTATCTACGCCGGACCCTTCTGGCGGTTTCCCAGGACTCATAGAGTTCTTTCCGGGGCAGGGTGCCGGCCCGGCAAACGGCCCTGGCAATTTTATCAAAGAGAGAGTCCGATGGAAATCGGTCGCCATGCCACGGCATCAGCCGGTTTTTGCTGGATTTTTCCATTGACCCCTTACCCCTTTTGGGCAAGGATTTGTTTGACCCGGCCCACGATCCCGGATTCAAGCTTAACCTTAATGCCATGGGGGTGGGTGGCTGAGTTGGTGAGAATTTGCTTTACCACTCCCTGGGTGAGCTGGCCGGTTCTCTGGTCTTGCTTTTGCACCACACCGACGGTCAATCCTTTTTGGATATTGGCCCGTTTTTGTCCATCCATTTACACGATCTCCTTAGTTTAATTTGTATTTTGTTTAAAATCGGCCCGGTAAAGCCTCAGGCTGTTGGTC
>JAFLJU010000539.1 GCA_022712835.1 Desulfobacteraceae bacterium | reverse complement strand
CCCCAGAACAGAAACCAGGGAAACCGCAGGATGGGTGAGCAGCACCTCTTCTATTTCTCTTGGGTACACATTATATCCTCCCCGGATAATCATGTCCTTTACCCGGTCCACAATATAAAAATATCCGTCTTCATCCTTTTTTCCCAGATCCCCGGTATGAAACCAGGATGTTCCGGCAAAGCTTTCGGCCGTGGCCTCTGGTTTATTGTAATACCCTTTCATGACATTATGACCCCGGATAACAAGTTCCCCCACCTCCCCCACTGCCACAGGTTTGTGGTCATTGTCAAAAAGATCCACCTCCACCCCCCAGATGGGGGTACCGATGGACCCGGGTTTTCGCTCCTTGGTCGGATGACTGAAGGTGGCAACCGGACAGGTTTCAGACAACCCATACCCCTCCAGGATGGGGATATTGTATTTTTCCTCAATGCCCTTGATGATTTCAAGGGGCAGTGAAGAGGCACCGGATATGCCGATACGAAGATTTTTGGCGATTATTTCATTATCAAATTGGCCCTCTTTGTCTTGATAATTCAACAGAGCCCAGTACATGGTGGGAACCCCGGCAAAGACGGTGGCGCCATCATTTTGTATGGCGGACAGCACCGCTTCCGGCGTAAACTTAGGAATCAAGACAAGGGTGTTGCCCGACAAAAATCCGGCATTCATCTGACAGGTCTGCCCAAAGGAATGGAACAGGGGCAGCACGATGCAGTGAACATCATCTTGAGTTTGCTGGAGCAGATGACGGGTGCCGATGGCATTCATGGTCATGTTGGAATGGGAAAGTTCTGCGCCTTTTGGAAAACCAGTTGTGCCAGACGTATAAAGGATGACAGCGGTATCTTCAGGGTGGGTCAGTTCGGTATCACAGACAGGAGAAGCTCCGTGAATCAATTGCCCCAGGGTTTTTGTGCCTTCGATGGGGGATGGGGCGGCAGGATCTGCCGTAATGACAAAAAATTCTTCACAGGTAGCGGTTTGTTCAAAACCTACAAATCCCTCCTGGGCCATGGGAAGCTCCGGGGTTCCCTGGAAACAAAAATAGGCTTTGGCCTCACTGTCCTTAAGATGATAGGCGATCTCCCGTCCCTTGAGCAGCACATTTAAGGGAACCACCACGGCACCTGTTTTTAAAATTGCATAATACACCATGGGGAAATAGGGCAGATTCAGGCAGCTTAAGGCCACCTTGTCCCCCTTTTGAATTCCTATTTTCTTCAGGGAATTGGCCACCATATTGACCATACCGGCCACCTGGGAAAAGGTGAAACTTTTATCTTGAAAAATAATGGCTTTTTTATCGGGAAACTCTTTTGCGCTATGTTCAAAAGTACTCACCAGATTTAACATTGGATTCCTCCTAAAGATTATGGTTGCTGTTTTGATCGGAATAAAAATAAACGCTATCCCATGCCCAGGCTTTGGTCAAGGGGTTTTCACCCTGTAATGAATCATTTCAGTGCATGCTTCAATTGGCTGGCCAGCCGGTAGCCCAGCATGGCGATGCATTCTGCATCCAGGTATGTTTCCACCTGCCGCTCAAAAAGAAGGGAACATTCCGGAGGAAATGATTCCTCGGCATCATTGAAAAGCAGTACCATGGGAATTCTTGCCAGACCATCCACCTGCATGGCCAGATCATAACTGACATCCAGATTGGGTGTATACCCTTTCAATGCCGCCATGCCCTGTTTGAGTTCCTGAACTTTTCCTGCAAACCCTTTGGCAATAACCTGTTCCACATTGTCCCGGAAATAGACAGTCAAGGGCCCTGCATCCTTCAGGTCTCTGAAGGCAACCCACCGCCGGTCATGGGGCAATATTTCAGGACACATGAGCAGATGACGACACAGAATAATACAGATCTCATACCTGGGTTTTTTCCCTGATGAATCTGTAATCCCATGGGGGGAGATATCATAGAACTGCCCCAAAAGGGACATACCCAGGGAGTTGCCCCGGGAATTTTTATTTACCTGACCGCCCAGCTTTAGGGCGATAGCATCAAAATCAAGGGCGTCTAATTGTTGAAGATAATCATGATAATGTTTTTCAAACACCTGGGATTTGGGGTTCATGAAATCTCCTTTTTCATTGATTTTATATACCTAATAAGGTGTGTAGATCAATTTATAAAATACTTCAAGCAAATCCCAAAAAATCCATCCATCTGATGTACGCCTAAATCTCCCCCCGTCTAAAAAACATTGTACATTATTTATATAATGGAATATGATTATCCCATTCCGTAAGACTCATTTCTTTTTTGATTTACAAGCCTGCTCACCTGCTTCTCACACTTACTTTTTTTAAATCCATTTTTTTTAAAAGGAGAGAAATCATGACTGACAGTACTTACAAAATCATTGATCTGGTTGGATCAAGCCCAAACTCATGGGAAGATGCCGCAACAAACGCCATTAAAAGAGCATCAAAATCTTTAAGGGATTTACGAATCGCAGAGGTCACCAAGCTTGATATCAAGATTGAAGACGGCAAACCGGCGCAATTCAGAACCAACATGCGCATCTCTTTCAAATTTCAAGATTAAGCTGACAACAATTATGGCAACCCATTTTCCGTGGCCTGGCATTTTGCCAGGCCACGGAGCCACAAAGAAAACTGCCCCTTCTTGACACCCGTCTTAAAATGGTATTGGCATCAATTAAAACCATTGAGACCCAAAAAAATCCTTGCCAATATCAAATGATCCCGTTAATCTGACCCCCCTTGACGACACCCCTATATAAACATGTTTCAAAAAAGTTAAGGGAAAGCCTACAACTTATGACAGGACTATTCGACGGATATGTCGGAACAGGGGCAAACCGTTTTTGATAAGAACTTAAGATTCAAGGATTTAACAGATTATCATGATTGAACGAATAAAAAGACAATGGTTTCTCACGGGGATTGTTCTGA
>JAFLJU010000355.1 GCA_022712835.1 Desulfobacteraceae bacterium | reverse complement strand
ATGACCGTTGTGGTCTGGACAAATGAAGAGGGCACCCGGTTTTCTCCGGCAATGCAGTGCTCTGGAGTCTGGGCCAAGGCCCTTGACCGGGATTGGATTTATGACAGAACCGATATCAATGGGTTGCGGTTTGAAGATGAACTGATACGAATCGGTTATAAAGGCGATATCCCGGCGCAAAAATCAGATATACATGCCTATTATGAATATCATATTGAACAAGGACCCGTCCTTGAAAGAGAAAATATAAAAATAGGTGTTCCCAAGGGGATTGTCTGTCTCCACTGGTATGATATTTATCTAACAGGTGAAGCCAACCAGGTGGGACCCACTCCCATGGAAGGTCGTCATGACGCCCTGTGCGCCGCTGCTGAAATGATCCTCAAAGTAAATGAACTTCCCCCACGCATGGGGGGCAACCTGGTGGCCACCGTGGGGGAAATTCAGAATGAGCCCAATTCCAGAAACATCATACCGGACAAGGTTCACTTTACCGTGGATATCCGCTCCTGGGATGATAACCTAGGCATAAAGGCCTGGGATCTTGTGAAACAGGACTTTGAGGCCATTGCCCAAAAAAGGGGCTGCCCAATTCGCATTGAAGAAACCTGGCGGGTGGCCCATTCGCCCTTTGACGGCAAACTGGTACAAAATATTTTAGATGCTTCCAAAAATTTAGGGTATTCATCCCTCCCCATGGTCAGTGGTGCAGGCCATGATGCAAGTTACATGAATCAGATAGCCCCCACTGCCATGATTTTTGTTCCCAGTATTGGCGGCCGAAGCCATGTGGAAGTAGAAGAAACCAAATGGGAAGATTGTGAAGCAGGTGCCAATGTGTTGCTTCACAGCATGCTGTGGTCCGCCAATGAATAGAAAGGTTTAAAAAAACGGTTTTTTACGCCAGATTTTTTTACGCGATGGAAAGAGCAGACCAATTCCCATCGGTTTTATTGCCTGAAACCGATGGGGCGTTTTTTTGATATACCAGATTGACACCCGCGTAGTTTTTTCATATAGTTCTTTTGTTAGAATTTAATGGGCGAAATCATTCGAAAATATTCAGGATTATCATAAACGCAACCATATTTTTTTTGTTCGGGAGGCAGATTTTATGATCGATTTTATTCAGCAATACAATCCCATTACCCAAGCATTGATGGCCACCCTTTTTACCTGGGGGGTGACAGCAGCAGGGGCTGCCCTGGTTTTTTTCACAAAGAAAGTCAACCTCAAATTTATGGATTCCATGCTCGGGTTTGCAGCCGGTGTCATGATTGCCGCAAGTTTCTGGTCTTTGCTTGCCCCGGGTATTGAAATGGCCGAGCAAATGGGTCATATTCCCTGGCTTACAGCCGTCATCGGTTTTATGGGGGGCGGGATCTTCATGCGGCTCACCGATTATTATCTGCCCCATCTCCATCCCGGACTGAAGATTGAGCAGAGTGAGGGGATAAAAACTTCCTGGCAGCGAAGTACCCTGTTGGTGCTTGCCATCACCCTGCACAATATTCCCGAAGGCCTTGCCGTTGGGGTGGCTTTTGGCGCAGTGGCTGCCAATCTTCCTTCGGCCACCATTGGCGGTGCCATTGCCCTGGCCATTGGTATCGGTCTTCAAAATTTTCCCGAGGGAGCGGCTGTTTCCCTGCCCTTAAGAAGGGAAGGCATGGGGCGGTTTAAAAGCTTTATGATGGGTCAGGCTTCTGGCATGGTGGAGCCGATTGCCGGAGTGATCGGTGCCGCCTTTGTTCTTTATATGCAGGGTATCCTGCCCTATGCCCTATGTTTTGCTGCCGGTGCCATGATCTTTGTGGTGGTGGAAGAGTTGATTCCCGAATCCCAGCGAACCGAAGCGCATATTGATACAGTCACCATGGCAACCATGCTTGGGTTTACGGTCATGATGAGCCTGGATGTGGCCCTGGGGTGATGGGAGCCATCAAACATGACAAATAAATTTCATCAAAAAAATTTAAAGGCGGTGGCAGAATGGCCTTATTTTTAGTTCAACACGGGGTCAGTGTGTCCAGGGCGATTGATCCTGAAAAGGGTCTTTCGGATCTTGGCATTGAAGAAACAAATCGGATCGCCCCGGTGGCAAAAGGATATGGCATTCCCGTTCACACCATCGTTCATTCTGGCAAGAAACGCACGGAACAGACCGCGGCTATCTATCACAGGGCACTTGGGCTGGAAACACCTCTGGAGGCAATTGTCGGAATCAATCCCCTGGATGATGTGAGGGCCTTTGCCGTAAGGGTTGATCCCTGGGCCAATTGGATGGTGGTGGGCCACATGCCCTTCATGGAAAGGCTGGTGTCCTATCTTGTCACCGGATCCGAAGAGATCCGGGTTTACCAGTTCCAGAATTCCGGCATTGTCTGCCTGGACTGTGGGGAAGGGAGGGATGGAGATCCGGACTGGTTCATTAAATGGACTCTGAATCCCAATATCACCTGAGTTTTTTCAGTCAACCCGTTATCCCTAAGAGAACGGGTTGGTTTGTTTCTTCGCCCGGTGCATCCTTGGCTCACAATTGCCGTTTGAGTTCTTTGCCCTTGTTCCAGCATTTGGCAACCGGTGCTCCCAGGGACCAGTATTTGAGGCTGTTCATGTCAAACAGCAATGGATGGACTTTTGAGATGTCGATTCTTTTGTCGGTGAGAACGCTTTCATCTGCATAGGTTTCAATGATTTCGCCGACAAAAACATCGTGGGTTTCAAAATCAAAGGTCCTGGCAAGCCTGCATTCCATGGTAACCGGGCATCTCTTGATCATGGGCGCATTATCTGATTCACCGTAAAACACTTCCAGAACACCGGATTTGTCTGTATTTTTTCCGGTCACAATTCCAAAATAGTCGGTTTCGACCACAAGGTCTTCGCCCGGGATATTGATGCTAAAGGTGTTGTTTTCTATGATGCCCTGGTTTGAATAATGGGTCTTGGACACACTAAAGGATAGATATTGGGGGGTCCCGTGATTCATGATGCCCACATGGGCAATGGTGATAAAATTAACTTTACCGGCGACTTTTGTTCCCAAAATGGTGGTCAGGCTCGGGTAGAGGCCATTGGCTTTCCCCATTGTTTTTTTTGTATCCATATTTGTCTCCTTTTGATGCTTGTACACACAAGTAAAAAATGTGAAAAAAAATTATAAGATTTTGCTGACAGCATCCAGACGGGCTGTCAGATTGATGCCGTTTTCTTCCCCAAGGATGTCGCTGTACCGGTCATACAATTTTTTCCATGCAATGGTGATGGGTTCTAAAAGCGCCTTCCCCTGCTGGGTCAGGAAAATAGCTGCGGTTTTTCCCTGGGCCTGTTTGGTGGCATAGCCTCTTTGGATAAGGGTGTCCACAAACCGGGTGATGGTGGAGGGGGCCAGGTTGAGACCTTCACAAAGTTTTTTAGGGCCGATTCCAGGCGTATCATTGACCAGCATCAGGTATAGTGGATCTGCTGGAATGCTTTGGCAAGGCGCGCCCTTGTAACGGGTTTTTCCATACAGGTTTCATGGTCGGGTTCCAGAAGGGCGGTGATGGCCTTGGGAGGCGGACCTGTTGAAAGAAGGATGACCTTCACACCCCCGGCTGGGGAGATGGCCCTGGATTTTTCCCATTGTCTGATTTTTTCCATTATCTGGTGGCCGTCAAGACCCGGCATCTCAATGTCCAGGAAGATCAAATGATAGGGGTCTTTTTCATTATGGGCTCTGACAAAAGCATTCAGGGCCTCCAACCCATTGATGGCCACGTCACATTCCCCATATTTGGAAAGCAGTGTTTGGGATTTTTTTCTGGAATCAAACCCGGCATCCGCAATCAAAAATTTCATGTATAGATTTTTTACAGAATAGGTCACCATGAAATTCTGGAGGCGTTCGCAAACATCGGACAATCCTGTGAATTCCTTTTTAATCAATGGGTCATTTCCCGCTAAAACCGCTCTTTCAAGGCTGAAGGCAGCATCCATGATGGGTTTGGACGAAAGGTGCTTTATCGAATCCCTGAAGTTTGAAAGGGTATCTGATATGGCGGGAAATGCTTTTGTCTCCATATGTGTTTTGATCTGGGTTAAGATTTGAGTATAGGTGTCGCAAAAGGTATCAAAGCATTCTTTGACTAAATGCTTATTTCCGCCCATTGTCTGGATAAGTTCATCCAGATTGATGATCTGGCTTTTGTCCGGTATGGTTTTGGGGGGGGCGTGCGTGGACATGGAATGGAGGATAGCATCCTCCAGGGCTTTGCGTTTGATGGGCTTGGTGATATAATTGTCCATTCCCGATGCCAGGAATCGCTCCCGGTCTCCCTTCATGGCATTGGCGGTCAGGGCGATGATGGGGATATGGGGGGTGGGTGCCGGTAAATTGTTTTCCAGTTCCCGGATGGCCCGGGTGGCTTCAAGTCCGTCCATGACAGGCATCTGTCCATCCATGAGAATCAGGTGATAGCTGCCTGTCTGATACTGATTGACGGCTTCCTCTCCGTTCTGGGCAATGGAGACGTTGTGCCCCAGTTTTTTTAACATGTTGGTAGCCACTTTCTGGTTCATTTTATTGTCTTCTGCCAGAAGAATATTCAGAGTGGCATTTGCCAGGTCGGAAGTAGCTTTTGGTTCTTCCAGGCTGAACCGGGTGCTTAAGGTCTGCTGGGCAAGTTC
>JAFLJU010000695.1 GCA_022712835.1 Desulfobacteraceae bacterium | reverse complement strand
GAAACAAAAAAGCATAGCAGACACGGGATGTACCACCGTATCAACCGGGTGTCCGGCTTGTATGATGCAGATATCCGACATGCTGGCCAAACAGAATCAAAATATAAAGGTGTGTCACCCCATGGAATTGTATGCGCAGTTTCTGGAGGGAAACCTTAAGTAACCATAATTTTTAATTGCCTTGAAGGAAAAGGAGCGTGTGGATGGATATCAGGGAACCTGAAATAAAGAAGGATGAGATTCTTATTCTGAATGACCCCGGTTTTTGCCGGGAAAACATCTGCATCGTTACTGGGTGCGGTACCGGTATCGGACGGGCAACCGCTATTTGTGGAGCTGCCAACAACCTGACCGTACTCGGTCTTGATGTTAACCCAACAGAAGGGGAGAAAACCTGCGAAATGGTCAAGGCGCTTGGGGGGTCCATGATCTTTTTAAAGACAGATCTTACCCAGGACAAGCAAATTGAAATTGCGGTTGAACGGGCCGCCTGTCTGGGGCAGATCAAATATTTGGTCAATATCGCCGGGATCCAGCACATTGACTCTGTTGAAAAGTTTCCCATGGAAACCTATGATCTCATGCAGCGCCTAATGCTCCGGGCGCCCTTCTACCTGTCCCAGTTGGTGATTCCCCACATGAAAAAAAGTGATAATGGCGCAGGGGCCATTGGTAACATGGCCTCGGTCCATGCCCACATCAGTACGAAAAACAAACCGGTTTACAATATTACCAAGTTTGGTCTAAGGGGTTTGAGCCAGTCCATATCCGCCGAGGGGGAAGGCAAAATCCGGTCGTTTACCGTCAGCTGCGGATTTGTAAAGACCCCCCTGGCCTTGAAACAGGTGCCTTCCCAGGCAGAACAGCGGGGCATCACACAAGAGCAGGTGATGACCGATGTCATGATGGGACATTCCAGAGTTAAGGAGATGATGACCCCCGTTGAAGTAGGCAATTTGTTTCTCTTCGGTTTTTCCAGGTTTTCAAAATACCTGGTGGGTGGGGATCTTCTTTTTGATGGAGGCATGGTCCTGACCTATTAAAAAAAACTTGATATAACCCCCTGAATGGTTCATACTCTATGGTTTTAATGTTATAATAAAAAAAGTTGTACACCTTTGGATAGACAAGAAGCTTATGACCATACCCATAAAACCCATAAAGCCCAAACGTATTTCAGACCAGGTCTTTGATCAGATCCGGGAGCTTATTTTCAGGGGAACCCTGAAGCCCGGTGATAAACTGATGACCGAGCGGGAGTTGGCCCTGGCAATGAATGTCAGCCGAACCACTATCCGGGATGCCATCCAGCGGCTGGTGACCATGGGAATTATTGTTCAGAAACAGGGCCAGGGGACCTTTGTCAAACTCATTGATGCCTCCCTGGACAATCCTTTGGCCAAGGCCATGGAAGCCCAGAATGCTTCCCTGGAAGACCTGCTGGAAGTCCGCATGGGTCTGGAGTGTAATGCTGCAGCGCTTGCGGCCAAACGGGCAGACGAGACCGATATCATGGCCATGAGTCAGAGTATTGACGAGATGCAGACGGAAATCGAGTCTGGTCGACTAGGCACCGAGGCAGATACCGCCTTTCACATGGCCGTTGCCTATGCCGCAAAAAATCCCCTGCACATCCTGATCATGCGCAATTTTTATGATTATCTTTTCCTAGGCATCGGGGAAAACCTGGCCTGCCTCTATGAGGACCCCAAAAACATCCAGGAAATCCTTCGACAGCATCATGCCATTCTGGCTGCCATCAAAGCCCGTGACCCTTATAAGGCCTATACGGTGATGAACGAACACATCAATTTTGTGCTGATTTTTTTTAAGGACAGAGAGCAGTTTTTAAAAACCAGAGACCAGAAAAAATAGAGGCCAGAATAACAGGAACCAGAAAAATCGAGACCCGGAAAATTCGGACCCATAAGTCACATCAGGTATAATTTCGATCTGTGTTGCGTCAAGTCTCCAATATGTTGAAATGGAAAAGAGCCTTTCTTAAATATGGTTATTTCAGTATAATTGAATTCAGAAATGGATAAAAACAAAAAAATAAAGGGATTCATTCTGAGCGGCATATTTTTTAAAAAGGAGATTAATAATGATTAAGAAAACAGTATTTCTGATTGTTGCATGTTGTCTTTTTTGGGGAAGCAGTGTTAACGCTCAAGGCATTACTTTAGGTTATGTGGATTTCCCCCCCCTATGAATTTGAAAAGAATGGCAAGCCCGCTGGCATATTGGTTATAATTGTCGAAACACTTTTTCAAAAAGCAGACATTCCATTAACGTTGAAGTCGTTGCCATTCAAACGCGCATATAGTTATGCTAAAGCCGGTAAAATTAATGGTCTATTCAATTTCTACAAAACAAAAGAACGATTAAAATTTTTTGATTACACAGAACCTATTATTACAAATCCGTTGGTCCTTTTTGTACGAAAAGACTCTATTATCAAATTTGATACACTTGAAGATCTAAAAGGGATAGAGATCGGTGTAATGCGTGGTTATACTTACGGGACAGATTTTGAAAAAAGCACATTCATTACTAAATCGGAATCAAATTCACACAGGTCAAATTTTATGAAGCTTGTACTTGGACGCATCAATGTCTATCCGTGTGACAAACTTGTAGGTATACATGTGGCAATGAAAAATAATGTAATGTCTGAATTAAAAATACTTCCCACTCCTTTAAAAATAATGGATGGATATATCGGTTTCACAAAGGGAAAACATCGAGAGGTTATAAACAGAATCAATAAAGAACTTATCGAAATGCATCAGAACGGAGAGATAGACAAAATTATCGACCGATATATTATAGAGAATTTATAGCAATTCAATTGAGGTTGCCCTTTGTTAAAACGAATTATCCAGCATCTTCAAAGCAGGGTTATCAATTTTCAAATTAGTACAGGTTTAGACTTTTGATCAAACACAATAACAGGGACTCAGAAAATCGAGACCCGGAAAATCGAAACCCTGAAAATTTGGATCCATAAGCCTAATCAGGCATAGGATTTCCCGTCCCTGACCCGGATGGTCCGGGAGGCAAACTTCTCCATTTCAGTATTATGGGTCACCATGATAATGGTGTGCCCGTCTTGGTTCAGGGATTTGAGCAACCCCATAATCTCTGTGGCTGTTTCAGAATCCAGGTTTCCCGTGGGTTCATCCGCCAGAATAATGGGGGGTTTGTTCACAATGGCCCGGGCAATGGCCACCCTTTCCTGCTCCCCGCCGGACAATTGGTCGGGCAACCGGTCGGCTTTTTCTCCCAATCCCACCCGGTCAATCACTTCCATGGCCATCCTGTTTTTCTCTTTTTTTGTCCGTCCGGTAACCGCCATGGGCAGTTTGATATTTTCCAACACTGTCAGATAGGGAATAAGCTGAAAGGACTGGAAAATAAATCCCATGTACTCGCTTCGAAAATCTGCCCGCTGTTCATTGGAAAGGGAATACAGATCCAGGGAATCCACAAAAACCTTCCCTTTGGAGGGGCGATTCAAGGCACCCATGGTGGACAAGAGGGTGGATTTCCCCGAACCCGATTGTCCCATGATGGTGACAAACTCTTTGTCGTCAATGAAAAAATCCATATTATCAATGGCGGTCACCCGATTTTTGCCGATGGTATAGGTTTTACCAAGGTCTCGTATTTCAATTAGATGATTGATCTGGGTCATATACATTCTCTCTTTTCTCGGTTTTTTTACTATAACGCCCTCAGGGCATCGCTGGGATCCATTCGACCGGCTTTAATGGCGGGATAGAGACTTGCCAGAAGACTTAAGGCCGCTGCCATGAGAAGACAAAGGCCCCCCAGCTGGTAATTAATACCGGCAAAGACCCCCTCTTTTATGACCACAGGAATAATCCCCCAGGCCACCAGATTGCCTAAGGCAAAGCCAACGATTCCCCCAAACACTCCTAGCAGCAGGGCTTCCAGAAGAATGATCTGCATGACATGGGTCTGTCTGAATCCAATGGCCCGAAATATTCCGATTTCCCGGGTCCGTTCATTAACGGATCCCATCATGGTCACCATGACCAACAGGGCACCAATCCCGATGACCAGGATGGAAACCCCCAGGGAAAAGGACTTGAACATCTCAATGGACTGCATTTTTGACATCACCGCCTGCTTCATGGCCGTGACCTTGGCATTGGGAAAGGCTTCGGCAATCTGCAGGGTCACTTCGGTAATGGGACACCCCCGGCAGAAGGCGGCGATCTCCACCATTGATATTTTACCTTCTTTCCCCAGAACAGCCTGGGCCGCTCCAAGCTCGGCAATTACGGCATTGTCTTCCGAGGCGCCAGTGGGAGATAGGACGGCTGTGACCTTAAAGTTTGTCTCGCCCATTCTTATCTTGTCTCCGGGGGAAAGATTGAGCACAGATGCCACAGATGCGCCCAGTAATACCTCGTTGGGAAAAGCCGGAAAGGTTCCATTTTTTTGCCACCAGGTTTTCAATGCCAGTTCCTCATCAAAAATCACCCCCATGAGCAACAATTTTTTGTCCTGGATCATGACCGGTCCCAACACCTTGGGGGCTACAACCCCTAAGTTTTTGGCATTTTTAATGGTATGGATTCGGGCCAGATTTTCCTGGCTGAATTCTTTGACCTCATAGCTGATACCGCCCACATCAATTCCACCGTAATTTAAGGACAAGTTTTCCGTTTTGGGCACCATGATAATATTGGCCCCGAATTTGTTGAGGCGTTCTTCGATTTCGGCGGTCATGGTTTCGGTAATGGCCAGCAGGGTTACGATCGTGGAAATACCAATGATCAACCCCAGGGCGAGAAAGAGCATCTTGCCCTTGCGGCGGCGGATGTTGCCCAGGGAAATATTATAAAGTTTCACGTTCAGACTCCTTCTCTGATGCCAGGATGGACTGCCGCTGGCGATGGCTGACCCGGTTCAGCAGGGCCGCATCCAGATTTTTTTGCTTGAACAGGGTGTCAAAGGTGCCAGGGTTCGCCGTCCGCCGGTCAAAGGTCACCACCAACCGGGTGCCGTGGGTATCCTGCTCGGCAGCCCTGACCCCATCTATTTGTCGAAGCTCTGCCACCAGGCCACCTTCCCAGGCTGCATTCCCGGCCAGCTTGTAAATGGCATCATCCAGGTGCCGGGTCGACAGATAGGAAACAGCTCCCGGTACACTGACAAAGGCAAACCCTATCAGGATGACCATGGACACAATGGCAGAAAGACTGCCAAAGGAAATTCCTCTTTTGCGAATACCCAACACTTTTTCCCGCTTTTCTCTGTATGTTTCCGGATCCCAGGTCATTCTTTCTCCTTTATTTTTTAAACTCGCATAACCAGGCATTGGCATTGATATCTGCCATGGAAATCACAAGGTTGCCGTCTTCAATGGTCCGGGTCAGGGGAGCCGGGTTGCACCCGCCCTTGACCTCATTGATTCTATCCGTCGCAAATTTCATTTTGCAGTTGCTACAGACCATCACATTGCCTTCCTGGACATAGCCTTTACCTGCTCTGTAACAGACATCACATGCATCAATTGCCGCCCGGATAATCCCGTCATGGCTTTGGACCACAAAAAATTCCACGTCCACCCCTTTTTCGGATTTAGTGGAAAAATAATGGGCCTGGCCGTCGGAAATTCCGGAAAGAGCGATGGAAATCTGATTGTTTTCCGGGGTGAGGGTTTTAAATTTTCCCCCAAACCAGGCATGGGCCGTGGAGCCTGTTCCAAAAAGCCCCGACAGGAAAAGGGTCGATAAGAAAAGGCCGGCCATGAGAAATGTTAAGGGTAACGGTAATATTTTTTTCATCTGTTTGCTCCTATTATTAGTTATTTGTGACCGGGGGAAGTTTAGAACCGCCCGGCAAAGGGCTGCCTGGCAAAGAACCGCCCGGCAAAGAACCGCAGGAACCACCTGCCGGCAGACCGTTCTGAGACAGGGTCTGTCCCTGGGGTAAGCTTCCCTGGCTTGCCACAGGATTATTGCCTCCGCTGCAACAGCCGCCGGAACCTGGTCCCTTCTGGAGGATATTTAAATAGGCAAAGGATTCTTTTTCCATGATGGGCTCAACCGATTCCAGGGTGGCGGGGTATCCTTTCTGGGTAATGGCGGCTCCGATCTGCTCGGTAGACAAGGTGCCGACAAAATCCACGGCAACCAGGTTCCGAAATAAATTGGCTCCCATTCCTGAAAATCCTTCCAAGGGGGCGAGTACTGCATTTATATTGGTAAAACAGGCTCCGCAGGTCAGGTTTTGAACCTTGAAAACAGCCCGCTGAATGGATCCATCCTTGCTGTCCTTTTCGATAACGGTGCCCTCTTCAATAATGGCGCCCTCTTTAATTTTGGTGTTGGCCGTGACCGTCCCAAAGGCCCAAAAAAGAACCGCTCCTGTCAGAATAAGTAAACCAAATTTTCTCACATTATCCTCCATTTGCTGATATAAAATTAACAATTACCCGTAAGAACTTACAAATTCCATGCCACATCATAGACAGTGGGATAAAAAAAATTTAATGCCTTAATTTTTAAAGGGATTTTTCATGTGCACTTGGGATACGGCAGGCAAGGGGGGCAGACAACGGTCAGAAAAATGTAGACTATTCAACAGAGGAATGTAGAATAGTCTACAAATGATATTTTTCAATCCGGTACAAAAGGACATGTCTTGGGATTTTCAGGAGCCGGGCAGCCTCGGATCGATTTTGTCCGGCCTTTTCCAGGGCTTTGATCACATAGGCTTTTTCAATCTCTTCCAGGGAAATTCCTTCATCGGGGATCACCGGCGTAAAGATAGCCGTTTTGGGTGCCATGCCCGGCAGGTTCATGTCTTCGGGCTGGATAATCGGGTCTTTTCTTAGAATAATACACCGTTCCACAATATTTTGCATCTCCCGGATGTTTCCCGGCCAGGTGTAAGTTGTCATGAGATTCAGGGCCTGGCGGGAAAATTTTACATCCGCCGGGGCATCAAATTTTTTCAAAAAATGGGCGACCAGGGCCGGGATATCCTCGGTACGTTCCCGCAGGGGAGGAATGAATAGGGGGATCACGCTGAGCCGATAATACAGGTCTTCTCTGAACTCTCCTTTTGTGATCCGTTCGACAAGGTCCAGGTTGGTGGCGGCAATGATTCGTATGTCCAGGTTCACTGTTTTTTCAGACCCCACGGGCTGGATTTGTCTTTCCTGGATGGCCCGGAGTAGCTTTACCTGCATCTCCACAGCCAGTTCACCGATTTCATCTAAAAAAAGACTGCCCCGGGAGGCCGTCAAAAAATGCCCTTTTCGATCTTTGACAGCCCCAGTAAACGCTCCTTTTACATGACCGAACAGCTCTGATTCGAGGAGGGTTGCAGGAATAGCCGCACAATTGACCGCCACCATGGGGCCTTTATGCCGGGGGCTGTTCTGGTGGATCAGCCGTGCCAACAACTCCTTGCCCGTGCCGGATTCTCCTGAAATCAATACCGTGGCCTCGCTGTTGGCTGCCCTGGAAGCTGTTTCCAGCAATTCCTTCATTGCGGAACTGGCTGATACGATTCCCTTTGTCCCGGTGAGCCGGTTCACTTCATGGGTGAGCAGCCGGGTCTGGGACCGAAGCCCCGTAAGCTCCAATGCCTTTTCACAGGATAAAATCAGGGTGTCCCTGTCAAAGGGTTTGGTAATAAAGGTAAAGGCGCCCTTGTGCATGGCCTGGACTGCCATCTCAATGGAACCGAATGCGGTCATGATAATTACGGGGGTGTCCGGGGATTCTCGTTTAATGGTTTCCAACAGATCCAACCCGTTCAAATCCCCGAGTTTTACATCGGAGACCACCAGATCTGGATCATGTTTCTTGAAAAATTCAAGGCCCTGGTGACCTGAATCTGCTGCCAGCACGGTAAATCCCCTGGAGGACAGATTGTATTCGGTCACTCTGCGAAGGCTAGGGTCATCATCAATGAGTAAAATGGTCTGGTTCATTGTGCCTCTGGTTTAGTTTGTCAAAGCGTTGCTGTCCGGCAGGAAGACAGTAAATTTTGCCCCGCCCATGTCCGATGGCGTCACCCCGATGGTGCCGCCCAAGCGTTCAACGATTTTTCGGGTAATGGAAAGCCCAAGGCCAGTTCCATCCTCCTTGAAGCTGATAAAGGATTCAAAGATCTGCTCCCCGTTTTCCGGTGCAATCCCGGGCCCGTTGTCTGCAATGTCAATCCGATACCCCTTTGATTCCGGGTAATGGGAGATGTGAATTTTCCCTTTTGGGGGGACGGCATCCACCGCATTTAGGATAATGTTCATCAGTATCTGGATCATGGCCGCTTCTTCAACCTTGATTCCCCCCTCTTCTTCCGTTTTAGCACAGGTCAGTTCAATGGATTTTTCCCGTATC
>JAFLJU010000423.1 GCA_022712835.1 Desulfobacteraceae bacterium | reverse complement strand
ATTCATCCCTCTCTCTAAATGTTTATCCAATCTGCTGTCAAAACCGAACCTGGATATCTACCATTTTTACAGTCTCATCGACAAAATATACATCAAAAGAAGGTAGGATACGACAAAAGAAAGTACTTTACAAGCAATCGGGCAGATATTGCAGCAGATATTGGCCCGGACAAATTCAAAACAGAACGAGTCCTGCAGCCCTTTTATCAGCTTGAATATTTCTCTGCGCATTTTTTGTTCCCAGGCATACTACTCGCCGGAGAGGATCATCAATGTCCGGTCATCGGACGGGGGTGCCAATTGGGTGCTACAGCGTTCTTTGATAAAGGTCAGTTGCCCGTCAAGTGGCAATTTTCTTGACTCAATCAGCCACCGCAAAAATCCCTTTTCCCCCAATTGCCTACCAAGCGTTTCTGCTGTGCCTGTTTTCAGCCGCCCTTCTGTAAACCCGTCTGTATAAAGAAATAACCGGCTGTTTTTCAGGGAACAATCAGTGACAGGGTGGCTTCCCCCGGCCACAACCCCCAGGGGAGGATCCTGGGCGCAAATTTTGGTAATACCTTTTTCATTCACCAGGACGGGCGGCAGATGTCCGAGATTCACAATGTGAAGATCCTGGGTTATGGGATCAAGATATCCGCCAATAAAGGTAACAAACATCCCCCGGACCGAGGTCTCGCAGAATTCATTGTTCATGAAATGAACCACATCACTGATATTTTCCATCAATTTGCACAAACACCTGAAAAGAGACATTGCTTTGGCCATGAGCAATGCCGCCGAGGTTCCTTTCCCGGACACATCTCCCAGACAAAAACAAATGGTGCCGTCCTCTTTGAGAAAATAATCGTAAAAATCCCATGACAGGTGGTGAACTGGCATATTAAATGCGACAACCCGATGATTTTTTGCCATATCCGGCTGAAGGCTTTGCTGAATCTGCCTGGCAATATCATACTCCGCTTCCAACCGACTGGCAGATTCATCCCGCTGCTTTAAAGAAGTTTGCAACTGCCAGGTCAGTTCCTGATAGGATAGATTGTCTTCTATCAGTTTTCTGTTGGCCTGTTCCATTATAATTTCAAAATCAAGCTGGGACTTGACCTTGATATTCAATGCTCGAGAGGTTTCTTCAACTTGACATGGCAACAAGGACAACAAGGATTCAACCTGATCTGCGGTTAAATCAAAAAGCAGTTTTGATGTCTTTTTCAAGGTTGTAAGAGCAAGGGCTTTTTCGTGACAGGTGTAAATGGCATTGCACAGATCCGCCAACAGCATCATTCCCGCCAGGACAGACTGCTTTTCTGCCCGACCCAATAGTTTGGATTCTTTTTTATTGAAAAACGAGTGATGGTGACCGATTGCCAGGGTATAGGATTTGGGCAGATTCCATTGTTTGCACAGCAATGCCCCCACTTGATCATGGGTGGCATGGAACAGCGCGGCTTCCATTTCACGGCGTGTTACCGGAAGGTTGGATCGTAGCAAAGGCCACCGGTCCACTTTTCCAGGTTCCATGGAAAACAGGATCAGCAAGCCTATATCCTGGAGCATTCCCGCAGTAAATGCCTGTTCAACCGGCCCGTTTACCAGGTATCCGAGCTGCTGGGCGGCCACCCCCCTTCGAATGGAGTCTTCCCAGAATGTATCAATATCAAACCCCGGAATCTCATTTTTGGAAAGGGCTTCTTTCACGGCAAAACACAAGATCAAATTCCGAAGAGACGCAAGCCCCAAGGCTACCACTGCCTCTGAAATGGTTTTCAACGGCTGTCTAAATCCGAAAAATGCCGAATTAACCAGCCCCAGAAGCTGGGCCGAGAGGGCCGGATTCACACGAATCAATTGGGTCAGTCGGTCGATTTGTGCATCCTCCCGGAGGGCATACTGGATCAATTGCATCACCTGCCCCTTGGGAACCGGCAAATTTACCGGCTGAAGTTCCCGATAAAATCCGGCCGCCATCAGCAAACCTGCAAACAAATTTGAGGATATTCAAAGATACGATTTTTCACGATTTTCCCGGAAGCTAATTTTTGAGTATGGGAGATTTTACCACAAACCATGGAGCACTCACAAGAGACAAAGCGTTAAAACAGCAATAAGGGGGAAATCATCCCGGATTGATGGCATGGTCTGCCATGATACGGACAAATTCTTTCTGATAGGCTGGCATTTGTCTGCTTTTGAGCCAGGTGGCCTTCCATAGCAATCGTTTCCCACGGGATGTTAAGGGGCAGGTAACCAGGTTTTTTGTTTTTTTATAAGGCGAGACAAACCATTGGGGCAGAATACCAATGCCAAGGCCTGCTTCAATAAGATCAACCATGGCTTCTGGATGAGAAATGGTCATATACCGCCGGGGTTTGATAGATTTGTTCCGAAGCAGGGCATCAAAAAAATAATGCGCTGATTTCTCGATAAGAGAAATAATGTCTGCCCCGTGAAAATCTGCAAGTTCCATTGACGGTTTTGTCTGGTGGCAATCATGTTCAGACATCACCACAACCACTTCATCCTCAAACAGGGGGGCAAATTCTATCCTGGGATCAATCTCCTCTGAGGCTGAAACCGCTATATCTATTTTCTCGGAAATAAGGTCTGCTTCGGGTTCCAAAGCATTTCTGATGTCAATATCCACGTTGGGATATCTTTCCTGAAATTGTTTTAACACTCTGGGAAGCCACATATAGCAGAACAGACAACGGACGCCTATTTTCAAATTTCCGGTTTCCCCATTGACACTCCGGTCAATATCCAACTCAGCCTCCTGGATCTCATCCAGAATTTTCTTCGCCTTTTCCAACAGGTTTTTACCGATCCTTGTGAGCACCATTTTCTTATTGGTTCTGAAAAACAGCTCCGCCCCCAGCTTGGACTCTATATCCTTGAGTTGTTGGCTCAAGGCGGACTGGGTCACATAAAGATTCTGAGCAGCCCGGGTCATATTCCCGGTCTGGTGAATCATGCACAGCATCCTCAAATGTTTGATTTCAAGCCGGTTCATTAGAAATCCTTATCCATATGATAAAAACAATTAATTTTATTTATTAATAATCAAAGGATAGGGTTGTGTCAAATAATAACATTATCACGGAGGCATTATGAAAGCACTGATTCAAACCGCATCACCTGAAACCGGCCAGGGAGAAATACAAAAGGGGTACGATTTTTTTAAAAACCGGGGGGTGGACATGCCGCATCCCATGGAATTAATGACGGCCAGCCCCGGGTATTTCAGCATCATGTTCAACCGAAACCTCTATTATTCAAACCACCCCAATCTAAATTTTCCCCTTCTGGCCCATATCCGGTATTTTGCATCTTGCCGCCTGGATTATGGCTTCTGTAAAATATTCAATAAAGAGCAGCTCATGAAAATGGGGATGACAAAAGCGGATTTTCAAGCCATGGGAGATGATCCGGCCAAATCCCTTTTAGAAGAAAATGAGCAAAGGATGCTCTCATTTGTTATCCGGGCCATGGATGATCCTGAGGCAATCACAAAAGATGATATTGAGGGTCTCAGGGCAGTGGGTTGGACAGATGCTGATATGCTGGATGCCCTGGCCCAGGGGGTTGGTATGATGGATCACAATATATTTATGCGGGTTTTTAAACCCAGGATTGAGTAATACCCCGGGCTATTTGGAAAAACATGAAAGAAATCACATGCTAGGATTTGTGCCTGTCGCATCCGCCTTTTTTTGCTGTGGCAGGCCGGTATGCTGGTGGAAGTCTCCGGACTTCTTAAAACCCTGACCCTATCCCCAAAGCACTGGATCGTTTTGCCGTTTTAAAACAAAACGTCGCCGCTATTTCACTCCTTGACACCGGCACCGTAAATCCGGTATGTGGATAAGAATGGACACCAATTTGACATCCTATATCAATAAATATGACAAATGGCTGGACGAAAAAACCATTGCCCATTCTTCCCGGGTGATACCGGTGAAAGAATCCCTTGAAAATATCAAGCATGTGCTGCCTACAAACCAGGCCGAACAGATATTGGCAAATGCCGACTGCATTACCCTTGCAAACTGCACCTGCCGGCAAAAATATAAAAACTGCGACAACCCCCTGGAGGTCTGTTTTATACTCAACCGCTCCGGGGAACAATGGATTGAAAAGGGGTTGTCCCGGAAAGTAAGTCTTGACCAGGCCCGGGAAAGTTTAAAACAGGCAAACAAGTCAGGACTTGTCCACATGACCCTGTACAAACCAGACCATGAAGTCTTTGCCCTGTGTTCCTGTTGTTCCTGCTGCTGCCACGATCTCCAGCTGGTCCTCTCCTATGGGAAACGATACATTCTCATGCATGCCGACTTCATCGCCCAGGATGATCCCGATCTTTGCCTCCACTGCGGAGCCTGTGTTGACCGTTGCCAATTTGATGCCAGAAAATTTTCGGCGGACACCCTCTCTTACCAGGGAAATCTGTGTTATGGGTGCGGACTTTGTATCACCACCTGTCCGGCCAATGCCATTCAAATGAAGCCAAGAATCTGATCCGATATATATCCGATCTTTATCCGGGGGGTTGCAAATTCAACAGCCGACATATGTTTTTTTTAACTCTTTTTTTTGATCTGGTTTCCGACACTATAACTATCCCCTAATTTTTCGCCCACACACCAATATTCCCGGGCTTGTGCAAAATAGACAAGGGGATCTATTTTTGACATATCAAAGCCTGCCCGTTTTGAAATGTCTGCCTTGTCCAGATCAACATGGGATTCAAGAACCTCCCCTAAAATATGGAGATAATCACCAATGATTATTTCCTTGGAAACACGACATTCAATATTATAGGGGCACTCCTTTATGATGGGAGGTTTTATTTTTTTAGATTCAATGGGCGTTAATTGGGCCTCTTTAAATTTATCTGTTTTCCGACCGGTGGTCATACCGCAATAATCAACCTGCTTATATAAGGATGCACCGGGAAAGTTCACGGAGAACTCTCCTGTCTTTCTAATCAGTTCTAAGGTATACCGTTGTTTTCTCACTGAAATACCGATGGTTGGTGGCGTTGAACTTGCAACACCGATCCATGCCAATGTAATAATATTGGCTTTTTCTTTTATGCCACTTACGATTAATGCCGCCGGTACAGGAAAAATTGCATCGGAAGGGCCTAATTGTTTTTTCATAATATGCCTCTCATTGGTTTAAAATTTATATTAGTGATGCTTTATTTTTATTGGCATACACAACACCTGCCATGGCAACTGATCCGCCAATGATGGAAATGGTTGAGGGAAGTTCATCCAGCCAGACCCATCCGATAAGGATGACGATGATGGGAACTATATATAAAAACAAGGCCGCCTTTGACGCATCGATATTTTTTAATACAACCGCCCAACACAAATAGGCTGTGGCCGCCGGGAAAATTCCCAAATATATGGCACAAAGCGAATATTGCAGATCCACGTGAATTATCTTCCCAAAAAAACTATACCCAAATGGGAAAAGTGCAATGGTGCCGCTCCACAAACAATAGCAGGTAACTTCCATGGGCGTATATTTTTTTAGCAGTGGTTTTTGCAAAACAAAGTAAAGGGATTGAGCAATGGCTGCCATTAGAATAAATAGGGATCCTTGTTTAAAGGCAATTCCATTTGAAAATGAGAAAGCGATAATTGACACCCCCAAAAAACTGATAACCAAACCAACCCCGAAATGGAACCTGATTTTTTCTTTGAGAAGATAAAAGCCCATTAAAGCTGTAAATAAAGGGGCCAGATTTACGATAAAGCAAGCTTCTCCGGCAGTGGTGGTGAGTTCTCCATAGTTCAAGGCCACATTGTAAACAGATATCCCGATAACGCCGGTGATAAACAAACGACCCAGATCCCGGGTTTCCGGCAACCGAATTTTTTGAATAAATGCGAAGACAGCTAGGGTCATTGATGCAACGAGATATCTAAATAACGCCAGCTCAAACGGGTGATACCCAAGAACCGCATGACGGATTCCCACAAATGCCGATGCCCAGAAGA
>JAFLJU010000058.1 GCA_022712835.1 Desulfobacteraceae bacterium | reverse complement strand
GGAGATCCGAATGGCCTTATCTTTGACAAACTCAACAGAGGTGAAACTGTTTATAAAGTCATCTTGTATGGCGCTTTTCGTTTCATCAAAAACCTGGGATGGCGTTTTTTTGGATGCCGTCGGCGCCACACGATTTTTACCAAGTTTTGATGTTAGTGCCTTTGCCTCATCCGGCTTAAATTCGAACTCCCTGTGACCGGACTGATAAATATACAATACGGCAAAAAGAATAAACATGGTCATCATTAAATCCGACCATGAAACTGCCCATCTATCCTTATTGTGTACAGGGACGTCCAGAAGAATGGCGTCGGAAAAGGGATCCGTATCCTGGTTTGTTCCAAACAAAGAAGGCTCAATGGGGAAATGATTCTTTTTCTCGCTACCCTGATTCTTTTCCTCTTGGGCTTTGTCATTCATGGGAAAGTAACTTTCTAGCGTCTTCTGATCCCTTGAAATCGGGTTGGAGATCCAGGGCTTTCAATAAGGATTCTTTTGCAGGGTTGGCTTTTCCCAATTGGTTATAGGCAAGACCTAGGTGATAGTGGAAAATAGGATTGTTCGGGTCTTTTTCGATACAACCGGCAAATTCTGCTGCCGCACTGTCATAGAGTTGCTTTTTGTAATAGACCCATCCAAGGGTATCCATGATGGCCGGTTGGCTGCCCATAAGTTTTTTTGCCTTTCTGGCCAGATCCAGTGCTTTGTTTAACTCCCGGTTCTGTTCAGCATAGAGGTAGGCCAGGTTGTTGACCGCCGGGATATAGTCTGGATTGATTTCAAGGGCCTTGACATACTGAATTTCTGCCAGGTCCATTTTTTCCTGTTGTTCGTAGAGGGTTCCCAGAAGACTGTGGGGGGATTCAAGATCCGGGCGTTTGGCAATCAGGTCTAAATAAACATTTACTGCCTGGTCATAATTTTTTTCCGATGCCAGTACCTTTGCAAGGGTCAGATAAGGGGATACATATTCCGGATTTTTTTCAATGGCCAGGGTATAGGCCTGTCTGGCCTCGGGGAAAGCCTTGGTTGACAGGAGGATGTTTCCCTTGAGATTCAGGATAATGGAGGTAATGACCGGGGTGTCGGCGGTTTTGGCCAGGTGATCTTCAATGATGTTTAATGCCGGATCATACTTTTTTTCCAGGGCATATACAGATATCAGGCTGGAAAAGACATCCATCAAACGGGGATTGAGTTCAAGGGCATCTTCAAAGTGGGTAATCGCTGGGCCATATTGTTTTTCCGCCCTGTCCAGGATTCCGAGTCGATAATGGGCTGTGGGGTTTTTGGGTGCCAATTCAATCATCCGGTTGTAAATATTGCGTGCCGGGTCATACGTTTTGTTGGCAAGAAAAATATTTCCCAGGAGGATATTGGCATTATAATGGTTAGGCAGGTTTAGGATCACTTTTTTTACATTGTCTTCGGCAAGGTAGAGATCCCCTTCCTGATAATAAATATTGGCCATGAGCAGCCGGGCCTGGTCAAACCCTGGTTTTTTTTCAATGGCCTTGGAAAGAAAGGGTTTTGCCTGGGCAAACTCCCCTTTTTCGTAGAGGATGGATCCCAAAAGGAAATGATACAGGGCAGATTCGGGTTCATTTTTGATCAGTTCCCGGAACAGATCGGCGGCCTGGTCATAGGCTTTTTTTTGGATCAGAATTTTACCTTTCAGTATTTTTGACGGTAAAAAATCAGGTCTTTTGGAGAGAATTTCGTCCACCAACCCTTTGGCCTTTTCTATCTCATTATGGCTGAAATGAAACTCGGCATAGGCATTTTTAACCGCGAAATTTTCCGGATCTATCTCAAGAGCTTTTTGAATATAGGATTCCGCTTGTTCTGGTTTGTTCCGGGCATTGAGTACCCGGGCCAGGAGCATATAGGGAGTCGGGTTGGTTGAATCCTTTTCCAGGGCTTTAGAGAAGGCTAACTGGGCTTTTTCCGGTTCATTTTGACCCATATAAAAATTGCCCAGAAAAATAAGAGGATCGGCATCATTTGGTTTTTTTGCAACTAGATCTGAAAGAACCGCTTCTGCCTTTTTTAATTCTTTCCGGGACATATAAAATTCAAACAGGATTCTATAGACATTGCTGTTTTTCGGATCTATTTTAAGGGCTATCTTCAGGCGATCTTCAGCCCAACCCATTTCTTTTTGGAGGGCATAAATTTTTGCCAGGGCCAGATGTGCCCTTACCTGGGCCGGGTCTATCGTCAGAATCTTTTTGTAAATTCCGGCAATCTCATCGATGTTCTCTCTTTTGTCGCTCAGAAGTCCCCCCCGAAGATAGAGGGCCGAGAGGTGGTTGGGGTTTTCGGAAAGTACCCGGTCCACTCGTTTCTTTGCCTCCTGTTTTTGGCGAGCCAGAAGAAAAAAGGAGGCCACCTGGGTGATATTGTCCAGATTGTTTGGGGTGAGCTGCTCAATTTTCAGCAGATTGTTGAAGGCTTGTTGCGCATCGCCAAGCTTGAGATGGGTTTTTGCCAGCAATTCATAGGCCGCAACAAAATTGGGATCAATTTCAACGGCATTTTTTATTTGAATGATTGCCTGGGAATATTCACCCGCTTCATAGGATGCCTGGCCCGCGGCGATAAATTTTTCTTTTTTCTCCTGATCCGAGGCACAGCCAGCTAACAGGCAAACCAAAACACAGCCCACTATAACAAGCCGAAGAGACAAGTTCTTCATTTACAACTCCCAAAAAAATGTATTGATAAAAAAATGATAGTGTTTCTTTATCACTTCAGGCTTTTGTTTTTCAATGATTTTTTAGGGACAAGGGTAAAAAAACAAGATCATAGTCCGGGAGCTGCCCCCTTAATATTATCCCCCGTATTTGTCATCAAAGGAGTTCCAGAATGATCTGTCCTTATCCCGCCAGCCTTTGCCAAAGGATTTGTCAAAGAATGGTTTAAGGCTTGGGAACCAGGCGCCATAGCCTTTCTTTCCCTCAATCCTTGCCCGGATTACATCTGCCGAATGGGTGGTTAGATTTGCCAGTTCATCCTTGGGGATATAGGAGTCTGCCCCTTTCTGGATGGATTCCTTGAGGTTTTCAGGCGTCAAGGCATGGGCGGTGAGCATGAGGGCAGGTACCTGTTTTTCCCTGGCAAGTTCCAGGATGTCATAACCGCTGACTCCCATGATATCAAGGATGGCCAGATCATATCTATTGCTTTCAAGCAGTTTTCTGGCGGCTTCAAAGGAGTTGGCTGTCTCAAGGGTACACATATCTAAAAGTTCTTCAATGGTTTCAAGAATATCGGGTTCATCGTCCACCACCAGTATGCGTCTATCCTTTAAAAGGTCTTCGGATAATATGGATTCTATCTCAAACTTGACCGTGGTGACGGGGCAATGGGCTTTTAGGATGACGTATCGTGCGGTTGAACCGAGAATGGCTTTCTGGGCCCGGGAGGTTTTACGTATGCCCAGAAAAATATGATCAATATCGTTTTCCCTGGCAAATTTTACCAGGTCTTCACCGGCAGACAGTCCCCTGACACTCTGCTGGACTTCACATTTGATACCGGAGTTTTCCAGGAGCTGCCTGGCAAACCCAAGGTCTTCTTCTGCCCGTATGATATCTTCTTGTCGTTCAGAACTTCCTCCCTCCATGGATGTGATTACATAGACAAAGGCACTGTGTATGCCTGCCATATCTCTTGCAAGGGATAATGCAACCCTGCCAACTTCGCCACCATTATATCCCACCAGTATCTTCATTTTGAACTCCTAGAATTAGCCGTCTACATTGCAGCAGGTGTATTACATTCACCAGGTGGATATCACATCCACCGTTTGCGTCTCTTGTAAGATTTAACATCCTTAAAGGATTTTCTGCCCCCGCCTTTGGTGATTCCCATGTAAAATTCTTTAACATCCGGATTGTCCTGCAGTTCATCCGAAGGTCCTTCCAGAACGATCTTACCAGACTCCATGATATATGCATAATCGGAAATGGCAAGGGCCACCTTGGCATTCTGTTCCACCACCAGGATTGTGGTATCAAGGTCTTTGTTGATTCTTTTTATGTTTTCAAATATTTCTTTTACAAGAATGGGTGCAAGGCCAAGAGAAGGTTCATCCAGCATGAGCATTTCCGGAGCGGCCATCAGGGCCCTTGCAATGGCAATCATCTGCTGTTCTCCTCCAGAGCTGTAGCCCGCCATCCGGTTGGTCACTTTGGAGAGTCGCGGGAAGTGTTTGTACATCAGTTCATTGTCTTCCCGGATTTTTTTCGATCCGTCTTTCCGTGTAATGGATCCCACCAGAATGTTTTCATTTACTGTCAGATGTTTAAATATCCTTCTGCCTTCAGGTACCATGACGGCACCAAGTTTGACTATGTCCGTCCCTATAAGCTGAGTTGTATCCATTCCATTAAATTTAATATACCCTTCCTTGATGGCACCATTCTCCGGTTTTAAAAGCCCGCTGATGGCTCTTAAAGTGGTGGTTTTGCCCGCACCGTTTGTGCCAAGCAAAGCGACAATCTTTCCCTTGGGCACGTTAAGACTAACACCACGAAGTACTTGAATAATATCGTTATAAACAACTTCAATATTGTTGACTTCCAGTAGATTTTTTTCCATGTATATTGTCTTTATATTTGGGCTTTAATTATGGGGTTAAACCTACCGAAAACCAATTTTGATTTAAAATTTAATTTCCGGTAGGTTAAGGGTCAGCTTACTTTTTATTGATCCCTTTTAATGATCCATCGGGCCCAATAAAAAATAGGGTGCAATAAAAAATGCTTATTTAATTTTTTTCATGTATTCAGACTCCAGGGGGTCTCCTACTGCTTTAAAGACGCCGCCCTGTACACTGTAAATCTGGAGCATATCAACACCGGCACGGTCTGTTTTAGAATAGGTTACCGGGCCAGTTGTTGTATAGGGACTGTATGCATTGGCACCATTCATAGTGTTAAGCATTTTGTAAAGGTTTTCCTTGTTAACTTCAAGGCCGGCAGCTTTTGCCCGCATGATGGCTTCTGTTGCAACCTGGGCTACCATGATGCCAGCTGCATAGTTATGGGAATTAGCAGCTTTTTCATCACGGCCGAATAGTTTTGCCAAAGCCAATTGTTTTGTAGTTCCAACGCCTGGAACCGACGTAATATTAAAGGCAGTTATCCAGAAATAATTTTCAGCTGCATTTCCAGCCAGGGCAATAAGATCATTACCACCGGTGTAATGAGCACCCATGAAGGTGAGTTTTCCCGCTTCCCCAAAAGAAGAAGCCGTAAGTCCGAGACGCTGTGAATCTTTGATCATGGTTGCAACGGGTGACTGAATCGTCTGGCTGATCACATATTGGACATCTTTGCTCATTAGGCGTTTTAACATGGCGGTATTGTCAAGATCTTTACCATGCTCAACAACTTCGACAAGCTCTATGTTAAGCCCTGCTTCAATTGCTTTTTCCACATCTGAAACAGGACCACGGCCAAAGGCTGAAGGGTGAACAAAAAGAGCCACTTTTGCTTTTCCGCCTTTATTGTTTTTTGCAACATATTCAGCAAGATTTACAAGCTGGTCTGAATAGGATGCAATGGGAAGGAAAATATAGTTTGAATCATCCAGATTACCTGCATGGTAAGAGGCAGGAAGAACCGCAATCTCTTCTTCCTCAAAATCGCGTTTTAACCCCAGGGTACTTCCGGTTGAATAGTTGAGATACATGACAATGCCGTCGTCAAGATACTCTTCAAAATTTCTTTTGGTGATGTCGGTTTTGTATTGATCATCTCTGATAGTGCAGTCTATCGTGTCTTCCCCAAGCATTTTAGTATCATTAACAAATCTAAAATAATCTTCAGTGCCTTTTGCATAAGGATTACCTGCATCAGATGTCGGGCCCGTTATTGCCAGGGACATGCCAAGCTTGTAAACTTTTCCTCCGGCATTTACAGTGGTAAATGCAAACATAACGACAAGAATCAGTAATGCTGTTAAAAAATTTCTGCTCTTCATGCTTATTCTCCTCCTATTGGGTTAATAACACCTAAAACTATATTAAAGGCCTGACTTAACCTTAATACCGGAATGGCCATAATTTGGTATATGATTTTATGATCCGCCACCAGTTTGCTATCCCCCGGGGTTCAAACATTAAAAAGAGAACAATCACCAGACCAAATGTAAATGGTTTCAGTGCTGTCGCAAGATTCATGCTTGAGGGCAGGTATTGTGCTGCTGTTTCTGCAAGGGTTTCCACCTGTAGGTCCAAATATTTTATGGCAACCGGTCCCCAGAAAGATCCGTTCAAGGTTCCCAATCCTCCGACAATGGCCATGGCAAGATAGCCGACAGATTCATGGAGGGTAAAGGATTCAAACCCGACCCCCCGATAAACATAGGCATGCAGGGCACCTGCTACCCCGGCAAAAAAACCGGCCAGGGCAAAGGCATATACCTTTGTAAGTCCGGGGTTCATTCCCATGGCATCTGCAGCCCGGTCATTGTCCCTGACAGCCATAAGGCATCTGCCGTATCGGGTTTTTAAAAGATTTCTGATCCCAAATCCCAGGATAATTACAATGGTCAGGATAATGAAATACCAGAACAGGTAATGATCCTTTCTTCCCACTTTACCGGTAAACCAGAAAACCCTGCCAACATAAATGGTCTGTCCCTGGTTGAAAAAGGTCATGAATTGAATCGTCCATTCAAAAATCATTTGAAATGACAGGGTGGCTATGGCGAGATAAAGATGCTTGAGCCTCAATGCGGGCAGGCCGACAATTGCACCGAAAACTGCACCCACAAGACCACTTAAAACAATTAATACCGGCCAGAAATGGGTGATGATCACATGAGAATCACCAATTGTACGGCAAAAAGATGCGATGGTATAAGCACCGATTCCCACAAAAGCCGCATGGCCGATTGATATAAGGCCTGCAAACCCTGTCACAAGGTTCAGACCCATGACGGCGACAATGGCGATGAGAACATTGTCAACCACCAGCATATATTTATTGCTCAGCTCGAACACCAGGGGCCATCCAAATAGGAGGACCAGGAAAAAGGTGAAAAATGCCCTGTCCAGGCTTGTTATAAATGTCCGTTGTTCCTGTTTATACGTTGTAAAAAAATTTCCTGTTGCTAACCATGAATTTGCTGACATAGATTACACCCGCTCAATTTCATGGATTCCAAATAATCCATGTGGTTTAAAAAAAAGAACAACGACAAGGATGATATAGGGCATGACTTCACCTGTGCCGCTCAAACCCCAATTGCCGTCCAGGTATCCGCTGGAAAATTGCTGGATCAATCCGATAATAATGCCTGCCACAACTGCACCCAGGATGGAATCAAGCCCCCCCAGAATGATGACAGGGAATACGATAATTCCAAAGGCATGGAGGGTGTCAAAATTCAACCCTGTAATATTACCAATGATACACCCTGCTGCCGCCGCAGTTAAACCTGCCAAAGCCCAGGCAAGACCAAAAACTTTTGGTACTGAGATACCCACTGACATGGCACCGAACTGATCATCAGACACGGCTCTCATTGATATTCCAATGGTTGATTTTTTGAAGAACCAGGAGAGGCCGCCAATCAGGGTAAAGGTGATTATAATTCCCACAAGCTGTGTCCAGGAGATGGAAACACCGCCAAGGGACAGGGGGGCCTGGGGAAGAAAATTAGGGAATGAAAAATTTTCACTTCCAAAGGGAGTCAGATAGATCAATCCATCAAGAATTGATCCCAATCCGATGGTGACCATAATGACGGATATGATAGGTTCTCCGATCAGTCTTCGCAAAAAAATCCTTTCAACACTCATGGCCAGAAAGAAGGTAATAATCATGCTGGCGATAAAAGAAAAGAAAATCGGCACCCCCAATGAAACAGTAAGATAGTAGGTGATAAACGCACCGGCGGCGATAATCTGTCCATGGGCAAAGTTTGCCACACGGCTTGATTTATAAACCAGCACCAACCCCAATGCGGCCAAGGCATAAATGGAGCCCACGACAATACCGCTGACTACAATTTGAAAAAAATAACTCATCAGATTTCTTTAGACTCCTTTCACCGTGTAAAAAGCAATGCTTGTTTTGACAATATTCGACTGCCCGTCTTGATACTGGAAGGAAGCTTCCACCTCTTTTGTGTCAATGGTTTCATCGTAGAGTGCATCATACAGGTTCTGGTATTTTTCCTGTACAAATTTACGGCGGATTTTACCGGTTTTGGTCAATTCACCATCATCCATGTCCAATAGTTTATAGAGCAGGGCAAACCGTTTGATTTTAAAATGTTCTTTTTCAGCGCGACTGTTAACATCCAGAACCTGTTCCATCATAAGTTTGGCTACTTCCGGTTTGCTGGCAAGATCCATATAGGTTGTAAAGGAAATTCCCTTATCCTCAGCCCATTTACCCACAACAACGGGGTCTATGTTGATCAGACAGGACACAAACTCTTCCTTGTTCCCATAGATCACAGCCTCCTTAATATAGGGAGAAAATTTGAGGGCATTTTCCAGGAACATGGGAGAGAACATCTCCTCTTTGTTATTGTGCATCACATCTGACAGGCGGTCAATGACCACCAGGTGTCCGTGCTCATCAATAAATCCGGCATCCCCGGAATGCAGCCATCCGCCCTCCAGGGCTTCTGCGGTTTTTTCAGGCAGATCAAAATACCCGGGGGAAACAGAGGCCGATTTTGACAGGATTTCCCCGTCATCGGCTATTTTGCATTCAGTACCAGGCAGGGGTTTGCCAACGGTTTCCGGACGGACGTCTCCGTCTCTGTGCATGTAGGCGATTCCGGTTATTTCCGTCTGGCCGTAAATCTGTTTTAGATTCACACCGATGGCCTGGTAAAAGGTAAAGAGTTCAGGCCCTAACGCGGCACCACCTGTATAGGCCCGTCTAAGTCGCATGAGGCCGATTTGGTTGATCAGGGGTCTGATAATTATCTGGGTGCCAAACCAGGATTTTAGCCTTAATCCCAGAGGCATGGATTTTCCTGTCATCTTGTAACTTGCCGCTTTCAGACCCACCTGGATAAAATAATTATATAAAAGTTTGTTCAACCAATAGGACTGGTCAATTTTCAACCAGATTTCGCTTCGTATGGTTTCATAAATCCTTGGCGCGCCAAACATGAAGTGGGGGCCGATTTCTTTGAGGTCAGACATGGCTGTTTCAACGGACTCAGGAAAGTTGATGGTAATTCCCGTGGCCATGGCAATACCAAATGAGTTCATTTGTTCCCCAATCCAGGCAAAGGGTAGAAATGAGACATATTCATCCGTGGGTTCCAGGGGGTCCACTTCGGTGATTTTAACACCCATGTTGATATAATTTTTATGGGTCATGATGGTACCCTTGGGAAGTCCCGTGGTTCCCGAAGTCAGGCAGAGATGGCATGGGTCATCGGGTTTTCCTTGATCCACAAGACTTTCAAAAAGATCTGGAGAGGTGGCATGTTCTTTTTCTCCCAGTTTGTAGAGATCCTGGATATCTATGAACCAGTCATCGGACATATACTCTCTCATACCCCTAGGGTCTTCAAAAATAACTTTTTTAACATTGGGGATCTGATCTCTGACATCAAGAACCTTGTCCACCTGCTCCTGGTTATCACAAAAGACGGCGGTCACTTTCAGATATTGAAGGATCTGGGCAATTTCAGCGGGCATGCTGGTCTGGTAAATACCTGCTGAAATGGCACCAATGGCGTGGGCACCAATGGCTGTAAACAAAAGTTCCGGGATATTATCAGAGATGATGGCAATGGTATCCCCCCGTTTCAGACCGATTTGCTGGAGGCCCAGGGCTGTCTTTCTTACATGGTCATAGTAGTCTTCCCAGGTATAGGTATTCCAGATTCCAAAATCTTTTTCTCGTAAAGCCGGGCGTTTGGGAGAGCTTGCCACCCGCCAACGCAGCAATTGGGGGATGGAGTATTCAAGTAAGTGATCATTATTGCTCATAGATTTAGTCCTCTCCAATATAGGCTTCAATAACTTTAGGATTTTGGGAAACCTCTTCCGGGGTTCCAGACCCTATTACCTCACCGAAATCAAGAACATAGATTCTGTCTGAAATGTCCATGACAACCCCGAGATCGTGCTCAACCAGGACCACGGTAATTCCCTTCTCCTTTTGGATATCCATGACAAACCGGACAATGTCCTCTTTCTCTTCCTGGTTCATTCCGGCCATGGGTTCATCTAAGAGCAAAATATCCGGTGCAAGGGTTAAGGCACGGGCGACTTCTACTTTTTTTTGAACCCCGTAACTTAGGTTGCCCACAAGACTTTTCCGATAGGGTTCCAGTTCCATAAAATCAATGATGCCTTCCACAAAGGCTCTGTTTTCAGCTTCCACCCTGGAGGCCTTTCCATGAAACCAGACAGCATGGAGAAAACTGTATTTCAAATTTTGATGCCTGGCCAGGAGCAGGTTGTCCAGAACCGAAAGACCTGAAAAAAGTTCAAGATTTTGAAATGCTCTGGAAATCCCCATGTTGGACACCTGGTGGGGGGAGGCATGGGTCAGCTTTTTCTCCTTATAAAAAATGTCCCCCTTTGTGGGGTGGTAAAAACCGGAGATGCAGTTGAGCATGCTTGTTTTACCGGCGCCATTGGGACCGATGATGGAGGTGATAAGACCGGGCTCAATTTTCATGTCCACATTGGACAAGGCTTTGAGTCCGCCAAAAGAGAGAGTTACATCTGAAATATTTAAATGTGCCATATAAAGTCCAAATTCTTTAAGTCAGATTAACGAAAACGTTCTTACCCGGTGAACCAAAAAGGGGCTACAAAAGCTATATAAATGAATAAACCAGACACCACCTCCTATCATCAATGAATTAGATTTAGTTGACTAACTGTTGGCTGCTATTATTAGATATCATTGGTTAAATATTATCGGTCAAATGTCATTGCTTCAAACTGAGTGACAAAAAAAAGGGCTATGTTGCACAATGTGGTATCTTGTCATGGATAATCCATAGTAGATCGCTTTTCAGGTGTCAAGCCAAAACCTTGTGGTTCCCAATAAAAATGAGATTTTCCTAAACCTTAAGGGTTTTCAGAAAAATCGGTCTTAATTTTTATCCGGTCAATGGATCCGTCTTGAGTTTTGGGCAATTGCTCAATGAACTCAACATACCTTGGCTTTTTATAGCCAGCAATCAGTGATCCTGTAAATGCGATCAGCTTCTCTTTTGTCAGCTTCTTTCCGGGGTGAAGGGCAATGAGGGCTTTAACGCCTTCGCCAAACTTTGGATCAGGTACTCCAAAAACACAGACGCCTTTTACGGCCTCGTGCTGGAGAATGGCTTTTTCCACTTCAGCGGGGAAGACGTTCTCTCCCCCCGGTTTGATGAGTTCCTTCTCCGCTTTTCTACCCTTGAAGAATAGAAAACCGTCGGAATCAATCATTCCCAGATCTCCGGTATGGTGCCAGCCTTCCCTGAACGTATGCGCGGTAAGTTTGGCGGCATTCCAATACCCCTGGAAAACCAGTGGGCCTTTGACAAGGATTTCACCCGTGGTGCCAGTGGGCAAGAAATTGTCAACCTCATCGGCAATTTGAACATAGGCAAGTTGTGATATAATACCTGCCGACCCCGGACGTTTAAAGTATTCAGAAAAACTAATCAGTCCCGATGTCTCGGTCTGGCCGTACATGGTCCAGAATTTGGAGCCGGTTGCGGTCTCCCATTTTTTTACCGTATCGGGCATCTCAAGTCCGGCCACAATCTCAAGGCTGGACAGATCAGAATTTCCTGTTTCAATGATGTCTAAAAGGAGTGATAATATGGGTGGGAAGGAACCAAAAATCGTTACTTTTTGTTCCTGGATAAGATCAAGGGTGTGCTGGGGATCAAACTTTTCAAGTATAACATTCTTCCCTCCGGCCATGAGGGTTCCCAAACCAAAGTTTACGCCCATGATGTGGAACAGGGGTAAAACATTTAAATGGATTTTGGTTTTGTTCAGGCCAAAGGTATGGATAAGTTGCAGGTTGGACAAAATTATATTTTCCTGGCTCAGTACGGCTCCCCTTGGTTTGCCCTGGACTGCTGCCGTATGAATGATCACAAAGGGATCTTCTTTCCGGCCGATAACAGGGGAAGTTAAGGGGGGGGACTGATACAGGGGTAACGCATTCCCGTCAATGGTGAAACTATGATCCAGACAGGAATGTTCGGATATCAATTTTTCGGCCTGGTCGGCCATTTGGATGTCACTAAAAATCACCGAGGGAGTCGTATCCTGGATGACATGGGACATTTCTTCGGGGCTTAGCCGGCGGTTAATCAGGACCAGACAAAGGTTTAAGGCAGAAGCTGCCCCAAATAGATGGAAGAAAAACGGATGGTTAAAACTTAAAACGGCAATCCTTGCCCCGGGTTCAAGATCGAGGCTTTGGAGTCCTTTGGCAAGTTTCTGGGTCTGTTCAAAAAGGTCTGAATAGGAGATGTCCTGGCTTTTCCAATGGATGGCGCAATGGTTGGGGTGTAACAGTGCATTTTTTTCGTAGATCTCAAAAAAACTTAAGGTGGATTGACTGTTCATGAACCATTACTCCTTGGAAAAGGATTATTTAAAAGTTCTATTTGTGCCCAGACTATCATCCGGTGCAGATCAGCAAATGCAATTTTAAGAACGAGCGCTCAGTCTCAAGTATGTATTGTGTAATAAGTTAATTTGTTCAGGTTTGTCAAAGACTTTTTTTTATTGCCAGTCCATTTTTATTGTGTATTGGGGAAGACTACTGAAAACAGGGTGTAACCCGAATTCAGACAATCTTCCTGGTCGGTGCAAAATCGGCATTTGAGGATATCGCCCGGGCAGGTGTCCTCCTGGTTCTCCTGCAAAAAGCGACATCGTTTGGAGTCAATTTTAATGGTAAAGCCAAGGCGGTCTGAAAAAAGTTTCATTCGCAACAGATCCGCTCCTTTCCCGCCGGCATTGAACTCAAAGGGGGTTTTAGTGGAATAGAGCAGAGTTTCCTGGGTAGTGAAAAACCCTTCGAAGATCCGTTTCTGGTCATCTGGTTCAATGCCCACACCAAAATCATGAACCTGAAAGAGGATTCCCTTCGTGGTTTTACTGGCATTGACATCGATGCGTCCCTGGTCCGGTGTGTTTTCAATGGCATTTTTAAGCAATCCCCCCATGATTTTGTTCAACACATCCGGTGGCATCAGGAGGGGGGGAAGTGCCTCGGCAAGATCAAGGTTTATCTGGATCCGCCGGAAATGAAATTCAGGGCCCATGGCCTTAAAAAGATTTTGAAAGCCTTCGGAAAGGTCAATGAGTTTATGGTGCTGGGACCTGTAACCAAATTTTGTATCAATGAGGTTTCGGATGGAGTGGCTCAATTGGTCCGGGTCAAAATTTTTACTGTGGAGGGCACCTTCGATAAGTGTTTCCAGTTCATCCTGGCAGGTTTCCAGCATTTTGAGCAACAATCCCCTTGCCGCATATGTTTTGTCCTCCATGATATCTGCGACTTCATCCTGGATATCCACAATCCGGTTCAAATTTCGTTCAATTCGGTTCAAGGTGGCATCGGCTTTGACATTGGGCGCGGTGCCAAGTTTCTTTCTCAGAATTTCCAGGGAACCGGTGAGAATGGCCACCGGCGTTTTTAACTCATGGGATAGATGATTAATGGCTTTGCCCTTTGCCCGGTTCAGGGATGCCACATCCCGATAAGCCTCCTTGAGCGCATCGGAGAACCGTGCATTTTCAATGGAGATGGCGGCGGTTCCCCCAATCATGGTCATAAGTTCCATATCATTGTCATCAAAGAGATTGTGTTTTTTGTTAATGGCACACAGAACCCCAATGATGCGGCCATCGCTTCTGATGGGGACCCCCATGATATTCCGGGTCTGATACCCCAATTTTTTCTCTCTTTCAGGATAGGTTTTCAATAGAATGTCCGGATCATTCACCACCTCGGCCTGGCCGGTTTTCATGACTTTACCCGCAAAGACCTCATCTAAGTTAAACCGAAATTCCCTGGCCCGTTCCTGGGTGTCTGAATCATCATAGGAGGCCCCCAGGGAAAAAAGATCTTCTTTTATCTCATCGTAGAGCAAAACAATGGCACCTTCCACATTTAACAACTCCTTGATCTCGTGTGTAAGGTAATTCATCAATTCTTCCAGGTCGGTATATTCCGGCAGGGCAGCGGATATTCTCATGATGATTTTGTTGTTGGTGGCCAGCCTTTTTTCTTCTGTAATGTTTCTCAGGATGACAAAATTTTCTATTTTATTTTCCTCTAACCGGGTGTGGGAAGCGGCCCAGATTACCACATCCAGGATTTGGCCCTCCTTTGTCAATCTCTTTGTTTCATACCTTCCTAGCTGCTTGTCTTCTTGGAATTGGGTCAGAATATCATGGGTCTCCGCCTCCAGGGACTTGGGAACAAAGGGGAGAGGTTTGTTGAAAAGTTCTTCCAGTGTCCAGCCAAAGGTGGTGGTGAATGCGGGGTTTACATATGAGACGATCCCCTTGTCGCCGTAAACGATGATAGGATAGGGAATGAATTCCAGGATATTTCTATAGATCCGATAGAGTTCATTGATTTTTTGTTCATTGATTTTTTTTTCAGTCACATCCTGTAAGGTTTCAACCGCACCGCAAATTTCTCCATTCCGGTCTGTGAAGGGGGCAGCCGTAAAAAAAAGCCATTTTCCTTCCGGCGGAATATCCGGGAAAAAATCGGTGCCAGCAAATAGTTCTTTGCCGGAGATGGCCCGGTCATATTTAACCCCGTAAAGCGCCATAATTTTCTGAGCCGAGGATTTGTCGACGATGAGATCGGCCATGACCGGTCGTTTGTCGGCGTAGAAGGCCTTCCATTGGGAATCGCTTCCCACCATTTCCGCTGACCCATATCCGGTGAGCTTTTCAAGTGCCTGGTTAAAATGGGTGATTTTATGATGCTTGTCCAGAACAAAAATAGGAATCGGGGCCTTGAAAATAATTTTGTTGAGGGTCTGGTTTTCTTCTTCCAGCTCTTGAATTCTTTTTTTCAGCGCATCTGTTTCATCTCTACCCATAAAAACTCCAAAAGACTTTACAAGATTAAAGTATCCCCGTATAACAATTGATGATTTAAGCGTTCCCAAAGGGGGACCGATGCCAGCATGAAGCCGTTTGCAATAATTGCTATCAATATATTAGATCCTTGATCTAAATTGCAAGGCTTTTAAAAGGTGGAGAAAAATATGCCTGACAATACGATTAAAACTGAAATTCTCATTCATGATCTTAAGGTGCCGATTTCTGTTATTGATGCCGGAGCGAAATCTCTTTTGAACCGTCAGGACAGCTATGGTCCCCTCACGGAAAAGCAGATAAAGGTGTTAAAGCGGATTATCCGCAATACCCTGACCACCCAAAGGCTTGTCAACGATGTCCTGGAACTTGGCAGGTCCCGGGAAGGGGTGATGATCACCTCTGATTTCAGTGTTTCCTCCCTTGTTATTGCGGTGCTGGTGGAAATCTTTGACCTGGCCGATCCCCCCATTGCTGATATTATTCGGAAGGTGGACTCTTATAGAGGACTTGAGCAGGTGTTGAACACCACGGGTGTCCGGCTTAACTTTGACAAGAAAATGTGGAACACCATTGTCCATCTGGATGCGGCCAAGGTGAAGCAGATATTGAGAAACCTTACGACCAATGCCTTTAAGCATCGGGTGAGTCTTGTGGAAATTTCTGGTTCTATTGAAGGAAACCAGATGATTCTCAGGGTCCGGGATGATGGCCGGGGGATACCGCCGGCAAATCACCAACGGATTTTTGAAACCTATTTTACCACAGGTGGATCCATTGAATCGGCCATCGAAAGCCATGGGTTGGGGCTTGCCGGGGTGATGGTTCTGCTCAAGGATATGGGAGGCGGGCTTGTTTTGACTTCCGACGATGGAAAAGGGGCTGAGTTCGTGGTGACCATTCCCCTATAACAGGGTCATATAGAGTGGGGTCAGGCTGTCATCTTATTTCCGGGTCCCCTTCTGGCTGTGGTCAAATTCATCCCAAAATTTTTGGTCACTCTTCCGCCATCCCGGGCCGAATAATTTGTCAAAGAGAGGGTCTAACATTGAAAACCAGGAGATTTGAGCATTTTTGCCCTCTTGTCTTGCCGAAAGCACATCTGCCACAAACAGAGCGATATCTACCAATTTGTCCTTGGGCACATAGGCATCCGCCCCCTGTTCTATGGAGCGTTTGAGGTTGTCCGGGGTCAGGGCATGGGCCGTGAGCATGATGGAGGGGATCTGAAGCTTATGGGTTATTTTTAAAAGTGTATGCCCGCGTACCCCCATAATGTCCAGAATGGCAGCATCATAGGGATTGTTTTTAAGGCAGTTGACGGCGGATTCAAAGGTGGATGCAGAATCAGTCTTACTGTAAGATAACAGCTCTTCAAGGGTTTCAAGGACGTCTGGTTCATCGTCCACCAGAAGAATTCTTTTGTCTTTAAGAATGTGTTGAAGGTCCATCCTTTGGCTTTCCTCTCCTCATCGGGTACTGCTTTATTTAAACTCTTTTAGTAAGGCAAGAACCAGATCAATATCTTCCCTGGTATGGGCGGCATTGATCTGGAACCGTATGGTTTCGTCTCCTTTTGGCACCACAGGAAAGGTCAGTCCCACCACCAACACCCCATTCTCGTATAAATAGCGTACAAGCCCATGGGTTTTATCGGTATCCCGGACCATGAGGGGAACCACGGGGTGGGGACCGGGAATGGATTCCAATCCCAGGCTGTCAAGCCCCATCCTAAACTGGGCAGTTCTTTGTTTAAGCTTGTGTAACAGGGCCAGCCCTTCCTGGGAATCACAGATGTCCAGGGCCTTTACAGCCGCAGCACAGTCAGCCACACTCAAAGGATTGGTGTAAATATAGGTGTCTGCCTTTTGCCGTATGGATTCAACCAGAATTTTGCTTCCGGCAATAAACCCACCGTTTACCCCAAAGGCTTTGCCAAATGTTCCCACGATAATATCCGGAACCGATTTGCAATGCTCCTGGGTGCCCCTTCCAGTATCTCCATAGGCCCCCATGCCGTGGGAATCATCCACCACCGTGATCACCCCGTCACTGAACCGGTCATCATAGGCATTACAGATTGCTATAATTTTATCAATGGGGGCATTGTCTCCCCGCATACTGAAAATGCCGTCAAAAATTACCACCACCCGCTCAATATTAGGGCCCACTTCAGAAAGGCATCGTTCCAGGTCTGCCATGTCATTGTGTTTGAAAATCCCCTTGTTCTCTCTTGGGATGTTGCTGATGCGCATGGCCCTGATAATGCTATTGTGGTTGAGCTGGTCCCCGATCCAATGGGTTTTTTTGTCGGAAATGGACAAGGCAAGGCCGCAATTGGCGGTATAGGCGGAATTGAAAATTTTGGCCGCGGGTTTCCCTAGAAAACCTGCGATGCGTTGTTCCAGGTCTCGATGCTGGACAAAGGTGCCGTCAATGAACCGGACAGCTCCCGGGCCCACACCGAATTTGTGGGTGGCTTTATCTGCCGCATCAATCAACTCCGGGTGGTTAGAAAGGGAGAGATAGGAATTTGAGTTGAGGCGCATGAAGGGTTTGTCACTGCCCACAAGTTTATACCGGGGGCCAAGGTTGCCTGTGGGGGGGATATAGTCTTGAATTACCCGTTCCTCTGATTTGGCCCTGCCCTCTTTCTTCAGGTTGGCCAGTTCCTTCTCCAGGCTTTTATCAAGTTTTGCTGTACTCATTATTTATCTCCGTCAAAAATCAAGTTAATTGTGCTAATCCTATTTTTTAACCCCGTACTTAATCCCAGTCCAATATTACTTTTCCCGATTGGCCGGATCCCATTATTTCAAATCCTTTTTGAAAATCGGTGTAGTGAAATTTATGGGTGATCAAGGGGGAAATATCAAGGCCTGTCTGGATCATGGCGCTCATTTTGTACCAGGTTTCATACATTTCCCTGCCGTAGATGCCCTTGATGGTCAGCATATTAAACACCACCTTGTTCCAGTCGATTTCCGTGTTACCGGGCATGATACCCAGCATGGCGATTTTTCCGCCGTGGCACATATTGTCTAAAATGGATTTAAAGGCCGAAGGATTGCCGGACATTTCCAGGGCCACATCAAACCCTTCTTTCATCCCAAGTGTCTCCTGGGCATTTTCGATACTTTGGCAGCTCACATCAACGGCAAGTGAGGCCCCGGCTTTTTTTGCCAATCCCAGGCGAAAGGGATTGACGTCGGTGACCACCACCTGCCGGGCTCCTGCATGCTTTGCAATGGCGGCAGCCATGCAGCCGATGGGGCCAGCCCCTGTGATCAGTACATCTTCTCCCAGTAAATCAAAGGATAGGGCGGTGTGGGTGGCGTTGCCCAGGGGATCAAAACAGGCCAGGACATCCAAGGCAATTGTTTCATCACAATACCAGACATTGGTCACGGGAATGGCAAGATATTGTGCAAAGGCACCGGCTCGGTTTACCCCGACCCCCTTGGTGTCATTGCACAGGTGTCGGCGCCCGGCAAGGCAGTTTCTACAGTGACCGCAGACCAGATGCCCCTCACCTGAAACCAGATCCCCCTCTTTGAAATCAACTACATGGGAACCTATTCTTTCAATTCGGCCAACAAATTCATGGCCCACATGCATGGGCACGGGAATGGTCTCCTGGGACCATTTGTCCCAATTGTAGATATGAATATCCGTGCCACAGATAGCGGTCTTAATAATTTTGATTAACACCTCATTGTGACCGATTTGCGGAATCGGAACCTCTTCCAGCCAAAGTCCGGGTTCTGGTTTTGATTTTACCAATGCTTTCATGGTTTTCATGTGTAATAGGTCCTAGGATTGAAAAAAATATTAGAATTATATCATAAAACTTCTCGTATTGTAAAATTTACTTCTAATAAATCAAGCTCAATTGTAGCATGCAATGGGGATAAAACCAAAGAAATCGAGGAAAATTATTTCACTTAGGAATTAAAATTAAATAAATAACTCCAAATTACGTTTTCTCAGGTATTGTTCTGTAATTCCATAGGCCCAGGTAATCATC
>JAFLJU010000625.1 GCA_022712835.1 Desulfobacteraceae bacterium | reverse complement strand
CCTGGTGGTCAAACGGGTCGGTTATACAATAGAAAATTATTTAAAGGAGAACGGAACCTGTCCTGAATGTGATACCCGGGTTATGGGGATCTACTAATATTCTTCAACGGGGATCCATAGAAATTTTGAAAAATAAACCCCTGAAAAATGAAACGCTGACCCTGAAACACCTGAAAGAAAAATGGATGGAATACGGGCGGATGATCAAATTCTCCCATACCATTTTTGCCCTTCCCTTTGCGCTGTCTGCTTTGGTTCTGGCCTGGCAGACCCATGTTCCCTCCTATTGGGATCTTTTGTGGATCCTTTTGGCCATGGTGGGGGCAAGATCTGCGGCCATGGGGTTTAACAGAATTGTGGATGCCGCCATTGATGGGAAAAACCCCAGGACCGCCATCCGGGAGATCCCATCTGGAATCTTGTCCCAAAAAGAGGCCTTGGTCTTTGTGGTGATCTCTTCTGTCATTTTTATAGGGGCGGCGGCCCTGTTGTCGCCCCTGTGTTTTTATCTCTCCTTTCCCGTTCTTTTTTTCCTTTTCTTTTATTCCTATACCAAGCGATTTACAAAATACTGCCATCTTTACCTGGGATTTGCCATATCCCTTGCACCTGTGGGTGCCTGGGTCGCCATCACCAACAGTCTCTCCCCTGGGATTGTTTTTTTATCCTTTGGCCTTTGGACCTATATTGCCGGGTTTGATATTTTGTATGCCTGTCAGGATATCGATTTTGACCGGGAACAGGGGCTTTTCTCCCTGCCGTCCAAAATCGGTCCCCATAAGGCCATGATGATTTCTTCTTTGCTCCATGTGGTGACCATGGGCTTTTTTCTGGCCATGTACGCAAGCTTCCACATGCATTGGGTTTTTTTGATGTTTCTGGCCGGTATTGCGGCTCTTCTGATCATCGAACACAAACTGGTCAAACCCGATAACCTGACCCATATTGATGTGGCGTTTTTCCATATCAATTCGGTGGTCTCCGTGCTGTTGTTTGTCGGTGTTTTGGTTGAGGGGGTTCTCAGGTGAAAACAAGTCCCGATTTTCCGAATCAGAACAAGACCATTGTGGTGGCCATATCAGGCGCCTCTGGTTCCATCTACGGAGTCCGGCTGATAAAGGGATTGGTTGAAGCAAAATGCAGGGTGCTGATCATCCTTTCCCATGCTGGCCAAAAAGTATTGGCCCATGAAATGGGAGTTGATCCGGAAACCTCTTTTCTGTTGTTTCTTGAGCAATACGGAGTGGATTTTGACAATGCCATTATTCCTGAGATTTTTTTCCAGGACCAGATCGCCTCGGCACCCGCCTCGGGCTCTTTTGTCCACCATGGCATGGCGGTTGTTCCCTGTTCCATGAAAACTCTCGCCGCGGTGGCTTCCGGGTATGCAGACAATCTGATTACCCGGTCCTGTGATGTGAGTTTAAAGGAGAAACGTTGTCTGGTGCTGGTCCCCAGGGAAACCCCCTTTGGGCTGATTCATCTGGAAAACATGGTCCGGGCGGCAAGGGCCGGTGCCGTGATTCTGCCGCCCAATCCTTCTTTTTACACTTTTCCTGAAACCATTGAAGCGCTTGTGGACACGGTGGTGGCCAGAATTATGGATCATCTTGGGGTGGTTCACCGGCTGGGGACTCGGTGGGAATCTTGATCAACAGCAAAAATAAGCCACTTATTCAGGAAATCATCAGCACCCTTACCCAGGGCGGATACAAGGCCTATATCGCCGGGGGGGCCGTCAGGGATATGTTGTTGAACCAGATTCCCGGGGATGTGGATCTTCTGACAAATGCCCCTGCCCGGGAAGTGGCAAATCTGTTTGCCCACATGGATACCCGCCAGGTGGGCAAATCTTTTCCCATCTGTCTTATCAACGGGATTGAGGTGGCCTCCTGCCGGGCAGGAGGTGCCAAGGATAACTTTCCCGTGGATACTTTTTCAGAGGATACCTTTCCAGAGGATGACCTGGGAATGCGTGATTTTACCATCAACAGCATGGCCTGGGATCCTGTTTCAGACACCCTGGTGGATCCCTTCGGCGGACGAGAGGATCTTATCAACAAAATCATCCGGTTTACCCGGGACCCAGGTGAGAGGATAATGGAAGATCCCTTACGTATGATCCGGGCATGCCGGTTTGTGGCCCGTCTTGATGGGAAGTTGGCCACCACCTCTTTACAGGCCATTTTAACCCATGCCCCCCTGATCGACCTGGTTGATGGACAGGTGGCCGGACAGGTTGCTGGAGAGCGGATTTGCCTGGAATTGGTCAAGGCCATGGGGGGGTCAAACCCTTCCCGGTTTTTTAGAACTCTCCATGAAACAGGCCTTTTGGCAAGAATATTGCCCTGTCTTGACCGGTGCTTTGATCTGGACGGGGGCCCCCACCATGGGGAAACCGTGTTTGAACACAGTATGATGGTGGGGGATGCCCTGCCTGCCAATCGCCCCATTTTAAGGCTTGCCGGATTTCTCCACGATGCAGGAAAATTTGATGCCGCCGTGATAAAAGAGGGCAAGTTGACCTTTGCCGGTCATGAGACCTATATCCAGGCGATCCAAAGGGACCTTGAAAATTTGCGTTTTTCTTCCCGGGACCAGAAATATATTATCTCCCTGGTCCAGGCACATATGAGGCCTTTGACAGACGAGACCACCCCTAAAGCGGTTCGGAAGCTTTTGGCCATGCTGGACCGCCATGAATTGTCTTTCAAAGATTTTTTGCGCATGCGCATTGCAGACAAAAAAGCAAATCTGGCCAAATCGCCCTACACCCTGTCCCAAATTCGTATTCGGTACAAAAAAATCCTGGATGAATTGTCTGGCCAGGCCGCCTTTAATACCAATGAGATTGCCATATCCGGCACACAGATCATTGACCTGCTGGGTATAAAACCAGGACCAGAAGTTGGCCGGATCAAGGAGATGCTGTTGGAACGGGTGTTGGAAGATCCTTCCTGGAATACCCGCCAGCGTCTTGAACAACTTGTTTTTTCCCTTGCAAACCATTCCCCGGCAGCGCTATAAGAAATGTTTTAATCCAAAAGAATTTAAGGACAGCGCAATGGGTGATATAGTTCTGATAAACATAACCGGCAGGGACCGAAAAGGACTGGATGCAAAGTTTACCGCCATCCTAGCACAATACAATGTCACTATTCTGGATATCGGCCAGGCGGTGATTCATGAGCACATTTCCCTTGGTATCCTGGCTGAGATCCCCTGTTCCGAGGATTTTTCCCGGATTTTCAAGGATATCTTGTTTGAAGGACACAAGATGGGCCTGACCATTGATATAAAGCCGGTTGACCATGAAAATTATGAAAAATGGGTGGTTGCCCAGGGAAAGGAGAGGCGGATCATTACGATTTTGGGCAGGACCATGACCGCCCATCAAATCGCTTCTGTTACTGCGGTGATTGCGGAGAATGATCTGAATATCGATTCGATCACCCGGCTGACCGGTAGGCGTTCCTTTGTGAATCCAGAGGTCAATCCCAAGGCAAGCGTTCAGTTTTCCGTCTCCGGCACCCCCCTTAATATTCCCAAAATGCGGGGAAAATTTATGAAAATCTCCCAGGAGGCCGGTATTGATATCTCTTTTCATGTGGACAATATTTATCGGAAAAATCGAAAGTTGGTGGTTTTTGACATGGATTCTACCCTGATCCAGGCCGAGGTGATCGTGGAATTGGCAAAGCTTGCTGGAGTGGGCGAGCAGGTGGCGCAAATCACAGAGTCTGCCATGAGAGGAGAAATAGATTTTAAGGAGAGTTTCAAACAACGGGTGGCCCTGCTCAAGGGACTTCCCCAAGAGCATCTTGAAGAGATTACCCACAAACTGCCCCTGACGGAAGGCGCCGACCTGGTTACCAAAACCCTGAAAAGCCTGGGCTATAAACTGGGGATTCTGTCCGGAGGCTTTACCTTTATGGGGAAATATTTACAGGATCTCTTAGGTTTTGACTATGTATATGCCAATGAGCTTGAGATCGAAGACGGGGTTGTGACGGGCCGGGTGACGGGGGAAATTGTGGATGGTGATAGAAAGGCCTGCCTGCTCAGGGAAATTGCCCAAAGGGAAAACATTTCCATTGAGCAGACCATTGCCGTGGGAGATGGGGCCAATGATTTGCCCATGATCAGTATCGCAGGTCTTGGGGTGGCCTTTAATGCCAAGCCCATTGTCCGGGAAAAAGCCGCCAATGCCATTTCAACAATGGGGCTGGACGGGCTGCTGTATCTGATCGGTATCCATGATCGGGAGATCAAGCAGTCAAACCAGTCTGGTTAAATTTTTCAGGTTAACCCCTGGTCTGAATATAGGGGGTGGGATCTGTTATCCCCGCCTCTTTAAATCCTTTTATCCGATGGAGGCATGAATCGCATTGGCCGCAGGAACGTCCCTGTTGGTCCGGGTCATAACAGGAAATGGTCATGGAATAATCCACTCCAAGGCTTAGGCCTGCCAGGATAATCTGGGCCTTGGACAAATGGATCAGGGGGGTCTCAATTTTAAGAATCGTCTCCTGGGTTACCCCTGTTTTTGTGGCCAGGTTGGCCATGGTTTGAAATGCCGTTATAAATTCGGGCCGGCAGTCGGGATATCCTGAAAAATCCACGGCGGTCACCCCGATATAGATGGCGGATGCCTTTAGCACCTCTGCCCATGCCATGGCATAGGAAAGGAAAATAGTATTCCGGGCCGGCACATAGGTGATGGGGATCTCTTGTGCGGATAGTTGATCCACTCGATCATGTTTGGGTACATTAATCTCATCTGTGAGGGCCGAGCCCCCAAATTGGCGCAGGTCGATATCAATGATTTTATGGGCTTTTGTGCCCAGGGCTTTTGCCACTTGTATCGCGCAATCAAGCTCTGCTACATGTCGTTGGCCATATCGGAAGCTTAAACTGTATATTTCATTGCCAGCCTCCCTTGCCATGGCCATGGCCGTGGTTGAGTCGATGCCACCACTGGAAAGCACAACCGCTCTTTTT
>JAFLJU010000057.1 GCA_022712835.1 Desulfobacteraceae bacterium | reverse complement strand
CATTACAGACAGTTATGCTTTGTGTTGCCGGAATTGTTTTAACCCCGGTCATTGTGTTACGCGGTGCGGGGATGCCGGAAAGCATGGAGGCCATTGTTATTTTCTATGCCTTGTTGATCAGTGGCGTCACCACCATTCTCCAGGCCAGGAAAGTATGGCGGTTTGGTGCCGGTTATATTCTGTTGATGGGAACTTCCGGGGCCTTCATTGCCGTGGGGATATCCGCGCTAGAATCTGGTGGTATGTCATTGTTGATGACATTGATTGTTGTTTCATCCGTGGTTCAGTTTGTTTTCGCCAACCACCTGGGATGGCTTAGGCGTTTGGTGACCCCCCTTGTGGGCGGCATCACCATCATGCTCATCGCCGTGACCGTCATGCCTATTGTGTTTAGTCATTTTCCTGCCCAAATTCCGGGGGATGCAGTCTATGAGGCACCCCTGGTTGCCTTTATTACCCTGGTAACCATTTTGCTTTTGTCTTTTTTTGGCAATCGAAGTCTGCGTCTCTGGGCACCCATAATTGGGATCCTATTCGGTTGCTTTGCCAGCTATTTATTTGGAGATCTGGATTTGTCCCTTGTCAGAAAAGCTGCCTGGATCGGTTTTCCTGAACTAGAATGGCCCGGGTTTGATCTTTCCTTCGATCAAAAGTTCTGGGTTTTGTTTCCCGCCTTTATGATTGTCACCATTGTGGGTGCCATCGAAACCTATGGGGATGCCATCGCTGCCCAACAAATTTCCCATAGAAAATCCAAACCCATTGATTACCGAACGGTACAGGGCGCACTCTATGCGGATGGTCTGGGCAACCTTCTTTCTGGCGTTCTGGGTACCTTGCCAAATACCACCTATTCAACCAGTATCTCCGTGGTGGAAATGACAGGGGTTGCCGCAAGAAGGGTGGGAATTCTTTGTGGGGTGATCATGACCTTGCTGGCATTTTTTCCCAAAATAACCGCCGTCATTCTTTCCGTTCCACAACCCGTGGTGGGAAGCTATTTGTTGGTCTTGATTTTGCTGTTGTTCATGCATGGTGTCCGGATGGTGGTCAGTGAAGGGTTAAGTTTTGAGAAGGGGATCATCATCGGCATGGGGTTCTGGCTGGGCGTCGGATTTCAGCAAAAGGCAATTTTTTATGATAGTATTCCCGGGTGGCTGGCACCGATCCTGAACAATGGCATGACCATTGGAACCATGATTACGCTGCTGCTGGTGGGGCTTTTGAACATGGGCCACGGTCGGAAGGCCCTGTTGAAAACACGGTTTTCAATCCAAGAGTTGCCGGTGATCAATCGCTTTATCAAGGCCTTTGTTCAAAAAAACAAATGGGATACTCAAACCCAGGGCCGTATTCAACTGGCGGTTGAAGAGATCATATTGGGATTGACCCAGATGCGGCAAGATTCGGACAATGCTCCGCCAGCTAAGTTTCGCATTGAGTTGCGGGTTATTGATGATCAATTGGAAATGGACATGGCGGTTACCGCCATGGACGATAATCTCGAAGTGATCATTGATGCTGCCAAGCTTTCCAAGCAGGTGCCCATGAATCAATTGTCCTTCAAGATATTAAGCAGCCTGGCCGACGAAGTCCGCCATTACCAATTCCATGGGCTGGATTTTATCTGCCTGAAAATAAAGGTCTGAAACCCATTAAATCGTGTGATTGGGTTCTATTTGAATAAAACCTGTGCTATCTTTTTTTTTCGGCCAATGCCAGCAAGTCCTAGAATACCGAGACCCAAAAGGAGCATTGTGCCGGGTTCGGGAACGGGATTGCTCATGGGAGCAAGGAGAACTTCAGGAAAACCATTCCATGCGCCATAATTCATGGTAAAATTATAGTTACCGGCTGCATTACCGAGAGAATGTGGTGTCGGTGCTGTTGGGGTTGAATAATCATAAATGGTATTCCCCAATGTCAGATAAAATCCATCATCATGGATTATCGTGGTATCGGCATCAAAGTACGCTGTTCCTGTGAATTGGAAAAAACTTCCTTCTCCGTTTGCCGTGTAGAAGTCATTTCGGGTGTAACTCAAACTATCCCATGTGAGCCAGGTAAGATTATTGATGTTTTCGGTGGTGCTACCTTTCAGAAAATCATCGTAGGTCTCTGTCCCGCGCCGGCTGTCAAAATTAAGTGCGTCTACTGTAAATGTAGCGGTTGCAGAATATGTTGGAACAATTCCAGGGTCCTGTGCGGATTCACTTGCCGGTGTCCAAAGGGACCCTTGAATCGTTAGTGCATTGGTATTTCCCACCATAAAAACCGCTAAGGAATTAAAATTAAATAAATAACTCCAAATTACGTTTTCTCAGGTATTGTTCTGTAATTCCATAGGCCCAGGTAATCATCGAAAATGATTCTCATGGTTTCCTTGAAATTCTCGGAATATTTTCTTCCTGTTTCATA
>JAFLJU010000620.1 GCA_022712835.1 Desulfobacteraceae bacterium | reverse complement strand
GTTTTATTCATTATTTTTTTCTCCGTAAATAAAATGTTATGGATCTTTGATTAGGAAGATAGACTTTTCATATTAGAAACAGATGTTATTACTATTAAGGTTTAATGATCCACATTCTGCCCAGTTGATACTTCTCCTGTGGCATCCATAACGCTCTCTCACAAAACCCGAGATAGGAAATTTGTCACCCTTGGGATTCAAACAATTTTCTGTCCTTTTTCTAATTTTCCCCTAACACCCGGGTGTTAAAAACATTTCAAACTTAGGCATCAACGTCAGCGGGAGAGACTTAGAGATAACCCCAGGGGGTTGATAGGAATCAGGTGATACACCGTTTCTATTAATTTTTATTTCAGGAGGTCTGTCCCTTTTTTTGTTCAGCAGCCCCAAGGGTCACCACCTCTCAAACACCATTAAAGAAACCACCACGGGATTAAGATATGAAATCAACAATGAAACGACTCGAAAACAACCCGGTTATTGCGGCGGTAAGAGATGTAAACCATATTGATACGGCGTTAAACAGTGCTGTCCAGGTAATCTTTTTGATGGGCGGTAGTTTATCCAACGTCCAGGAAACCACACAAAGGGTTCAGGATGCAGGAAAGCAGATTTTTTTGCATGTAGAGTTGATCAAAGGACTGGGCCGGGACAGCCTATCCATTGAATATCTTGCCGATAAAATTTGCCCCGACGGAATCGTCACCACCAAACCCATGCTGTTGAAAGTTGCTGCGAAATACAATATGTCAACGGTCCTCCAGATCTTCATGATCGACTCCCAGGCCTTTGACTCGGGGCTGAAAAATATTGTTTCCCTTGGACCGGATGCCGTTGAGATCATGCCGGGCTTGATGACCCCGGTTATCGTCAAACTCAAATCCCAGGTGGATGTTCCTATCATAACAGCCGGCTTGATCAAACAGCCCCATGAAGTTGAAATGATGCTCAAGGCGGGTTGTGATGGAATCACTGTCAGTGAACAAACCCTGTGGAATTTCATACCACGGTAAACTTTTTATCAAAAGATTAAACTATAAAAAAAGGATATACCCATGGCCCAGGTAAAAATTAATAATCTAACCAAAAAATTTGACAACCTTATGGTTCTTAAACAGATTTCACTCCATGTTCAAAACGGTGAATTTCTGACATTGCTCGGTCCCTCCGGATGCGGCAAATCCACATTGCTGAGGATTATTGCAGGGCTTGAGGATGCCTGCAAGGGAGAAGTGCACATTGCAGACCGCTGTGTAAATAAAGTGGCCCCAAAGGATCGGGACATTGCAATGGTGTTCCAGTCCTATGCCCTGTATCCCCACCTTAGCGTTTTTGATAATATTGCCATGCCCCTTAAAATGCGCTCTCTGACATCCCTTGACAGAATACCGGTGTTGGGCCGTATGCTCCCAAAATATCGTCAAAACAAAAACCACATCCGGTTAAAAGTGTTGGAGGTGGCCAGCTTGCTGGATATTGGTCATTTATTAGAGCGCAAACCCTCACAGATATCCGGTGGCCAGCGCCAACGGGTGGCGTTGGGCCGCGCAATGGTCCGCAATCCAAAAGTTTTTCTCATGGACGAACCCCTGTCAAATCTGGACGCAAAGCTCAGGGTTCATATGCGCACGGAAATTGCTGGCCTCCACCGCAAACTCAAATCAACCTTTATTTATGTCACCCATGACCAGGCAGAAGCCATGACCATGTCCGATCGAATTGCACTGATGATGGACGGAGAACTGCTCCAGGTAGGGCCTCCCAAGGAGGTATATGACAACCCCCGGAATCTCAAAGTTGCTGAATTTTTAGGTAACCCAAAAATAAATTTAATCCCGGGGACCATCTGGAAAGAAGGAATTATCGAAAGTTGCGGCACACGGCTGCCCATTTCTCTGCCACCTGGAGACAATAATTGTGACCAGGTCCAGATAGGGGTTCGCCCCGAAGTCTTACAGGTGGTGAAAGACGGGGGACCTGCCTGGAAAGGCCGGGTGGTTCACCTGGAACATCTGGGGGCCTATTTTCTGGTTCATACCCTGATTGACGGTATGAAACATTCGGTGATCTCAAGGATTGCCACCACCCAGATGGCCCTGCCCGAAACAGGCTCCAGAATACGCCTCAGGGCTGTAACAGACAATATCCTACTCTTTGGTCAGGATGGCAAAAGGATTGTCATGCATCCGGCAATACAAGAGGAGGCTGTGAATGCTTAAATCCATTTCTTCCCCCATGCCCAGCCCCATTGAATTATCCACCCGCCTGCCCTCCAGACAAGCCCTCCGGCAAGTCGGGTTGCAAACCATCCAGCAACGGGTGGCCTTTGCATTGGTCACCCCAGCTACCCTGTTAATATTAATCTTATTGATCGGCCCCATCCTGATTGTCGTTGGCCTCTCTTTTACCGACTGGCAGTTTGGAAACCCGGCAATGAATTTTATCGGTATGGATAATTATGCACAGCTGACACAGGATGAGGTTTTTAGAACCTCATTTCTCAACACATGTGTATACAGCCTAGTGGCGGTCCCTCTGTCAATCCTTCTGGGCCTTCTGGCCGCCATCCTCATTGAGATGGGCGGATCATTGAAAAAATTTTACCGGGCGGCATACTTTCTTCCGGTCATGTCCTGTACCGTGGCCATGGCCATTACCTGGCAATTCATGCTCCACCCCGGCATCGGGCTGGCGGCCATTGTTCTGCCCTTTTTCGGACTGGAAGGGTTTGAATTATTACAAGGCCAGAACACGGCGCTGTTCACCCTGTGCGGAATCGGCATTTGGCAGAACCTGGGGTTCAACATGGTGCTGTTCATGGCGGGACTTGCCGGAATTCCAGGGGAATTATACGAAGCAGCAGAACTGGACGGTGCGGCAAACGGCTGGGACCGTTTCAGGCTGGTCACCTGGCCTCTGTTGTCTCCGGTTACCCTGTTTGTAACCGTAATCACCGCCATTCGCTCCTTCCAGGTTTTTGATACGGTCCATGTTCTGACCGGCGGCGGCCCAAACAATGCCACCGAGGTACTTATCTATACCATGTACACAGAGGCCTTTGTATTTTTCAGAACCGGATACGCCGCTGCCATTACCGTAGTGTTTCTGGCCTGTGTGTTCTTATTCACATTCATTAAACTCTATTTTCTTGAAAAACAGGTACACTACAAATGAAAAAAAAACTTACCCCCCAAAAAGCCCTGGTACGCCATCTGATACTGATGGGCGGTGCAATTTTTATGCTGGCCCCTTTTCTCTGGATGCTCTCAGCCTCCATGCGATCCCCTGAAGAGATATTCCACGGCGGATTCAGCCTGTTTCCACAAAGATGGTACGCCCTGGAAAATTACACCAAAGCCATCACCGCCCAGCCCCTCATACGATATATGCTCAACGGCAGTCTTGTGGTGGTGGTGATTTTCATCCTCCAGGCCTTGATTGCAACCCCCTGTGCCTATGCATTGGCCAAACTGAAATTTAAGGGTAAAAAGATGCTGTTCGGCATGGTGCTGACTGGATTGCTCATCCCGCCCCAGGCAGTTGCCATACCTGTATTTCTCATGCTCTGGAAAATGAAGGTTATCAACACCTACGCCGCCCTGGTGATGCCCTGGACCATCTCTGTTCTGGGAATATTTCTCATGCGCCAGTTTTTTCTCACCATTTCCGATGAGATCATTGATGCCGCCCGCATCGACGGTATGAGCGAAATCGGTATTGTCTGCCGGCTGATGGTCCCCACGGCTGTCCCAGCCCTGACAGCCTTTGCCATCATATCTGTGGTGTCCCACTGGAACGACTACTTTTGGCCCCTGATCGTTCTCACTGACCAAAATTTGTACACCCCTCCCCTGGGGGTCAGTTTTTTTGCAAACGAAGAAGTGGGTAACGACTATGGATCACTCATGGCCGCCGCTTCCATCATCATCGCCCCCCTGGTGGTTGGATTCCTAGCTGCCCAGGATAAATTTATTAACGGCATCGCCATGCAGGCAGGTGTTAAAGGTTAATCAGCCGCTTAACGGCCAAATCAAAAAACAGGAGGAAAAAATGAAGTTGCAACTTGTAAAATTTATTGCCATGGTGCTGGTGGTGGGGTTTACCCAGACCGCCTGGTCCCAGACCACCGTCACCATCGAGTACCCCTATGCAGAAGTTTTCACAAAGGTTCACAAAACCATCATCAAAAAATTCGAAGCCAGCCAATCGGAAATCAAAGTAAAAATCCGCACCCCCTATGAAAATTATGAGGATGGTACTCAAAAAGTGTTACGCCAAGCCATGACAAATAACCTGCCCGATATAAGCTTCCAGGGGCTCAACCGCTTCCGGATCTTTGTGGACCGGGGTATTGCCCAGCCATTGGATGAATTTATAGATGGGGAAAAAAATTTTTCTGACAAGGGATTCCATGCCGCCATGTTCAGTGCCGGACAATTTGGGAAAAATATCTATGCGCTGCCCTTTGCCATTTCACTGCCCATCGCCTATTACAACATGGACCTTGTCAAACAGGTGGGGTATACCAAGGAGACCCTGCCCAAAACCTGGGAGGAAGTGTATACCCTATCGGCCAAAATTGATGGACTCAACAACCAGACCTACGGCATGTATTTTGACTATGGTATTACCGGCAACTGGCTGTGGCAGGCCTTAAATTTTTCCCAGGGCGGCCGAATGCTCAGCCCTGATGAAAAAAAAGTTGCCTTTGACGGGCCCACAGGTATCTGGGCATTGAACACCTTTGCAAAAATGTTTACCCTGGGGAAACAGCCCAACCGAACCCGGAAAGCGGCTAAAACCGATTTCATCACAGGCAAGACAGGGCTCTACTTCACCTCCACTTCCGGCCTTGCCCAGTTAACCCACCACATCGGCGGAAAATTTGAACTGGTGACGGCAAAATTTCCCAGTGTAAAACCCAATGGTACACTGCCTGCCGGCGGTAATGGACCCATCATCGTTACAAAGGATGCAAAACAGCAGAAAGCCGCCTGGGAAGTTTTAAAATTCTGGTGTGGGCCGGTGGGGTCTGAAGTAGTGGCCAGACAGACCGGTTATATGCCCCCCAACCAGGTGGCGGTTAAAAACCTTGCAACCTTTTACAAAAACAATCCCAACAACCTGACAGCGGTGAAAACCCTTCCCCATATGACCGGCTGGTATGCCTTCCCCGGTGCCAACGGATTAAAAATCACCGATGTCATTTTTGATAGCATGGATGGTATTGCCACTGGAAAATCAAAAAATCCCGAAGCAGTTTTAACCAAAATGACCAAAAGTATTCAGCACCTGCTGCCCTGCAAATAAGCCTTAACTTCAATCCTCTGGGACAGCCTTCTTACATGTAAGGTTGTCCCATTAAACAAGAAAGAAACCCATGAAAAAAAAAGCGAACTCGATTAAACTATCCCTGGTAACAGATATCCACCATGGTCCGGACCATGGTACAAAAATCGGAACTGCTTCACTGGAACTGGTTGAAGAATTCTGCACCTTTTCCACCCAATGGTCCGCTGACATGGTCGTTGACCTGGGAGACCGTATCAGCGATATTGACCGTCAAACAGATACCCAGCATCTTCAGGAAATTGCTGACACCTTTAAACGCCTTGATCTACCCAGGGGCCATATCCTGGGCAACCATGATCTTGAAAATTTGAACCCAAAAAAGAATGCCCAGGCCCTGGGGGTTGACATGGCTTCCCGGGTTGTTATGTTAAACGGTTACCACCTGATTTTCTGGCAGGCCAGCACAAAAGATTTTTGGCCCGATGGCCTCAATTTGCCTTCGTGTGACCTGGAATGGCTTGAGACTATCTTGTCGGCGGCCCAGGGCCCCTGTATCATTTTTACCCATTTGCCCCTTGACTCCGGATCCATGACCGGCAACTATTACTTTGATGCCAACCCCAAATATGCCAGCTATCCCGAAGTCACAAGCGCAAGACAAATCATCGAAAAAAGTGGCCGGGTAATCTTGTGTGTGGCCGGGCATGTTCATTGGAACAGTGTGAACCAGGTTAACGGTATTCCCTATCTTGCCCTTCATTCTCTTTCCGACTGCTGCACAACATCCCCATACCCCAGCGGTGCATGGGCCACCCTGGAAATCGGCGACACGATTGAATGGCGTGTTCACGGCCGGGATCCGATTTCGCTTACCCTCCCACTACCCCGTCATCCCCTTAAATGGCTACCGACCTTACAACTTGGTTTTGTGCCTAAAACAAACAAGAAAGACGGATTCTCACTCCCCATCAAAGCAGTCCTGTTCGATTTAGACGGTGTTTTTTATAAAGGGACCCAGGCCTTACCGGGAGGCCGTCGGGCCATAAATTTTTTAAAGCAAACCGGTCGCTTGTACATGGGGTTGACCAATAACGCCCAATATTCTCCCCAGGAATTTTCCCGCCGTCTGGCTGCCATGGGGATTGATATACCTGAAACAAAAATTCTGACCCCTATCCAGGCCGTGGCCGAACATCTGGTTCAACCAGACCGGACGCCCGGGGTGTATGTTCTGGGCAGCAAAGCGCTTAAGGATACGTTACGCGAGGCCGGCCTCATTGAATCAGCCCAGCCTGCCTTTGTTGTGGTCGGCTGGGACGACACCATCTGCCTTAGCCATCTTAAAACCGCTGTGGCCCATTTGCTCAACGGGGCCATACTGATTGCCACCAATGGGGACCCGCTCATACCGACACCCAATGGGCCAGAGCCGGAAAATGGCGCATTGGTTGCGTTCTTAGAACGATCCAGCGGACAAAAAGCCTTGATTCTTGGTAAACCCCATCCCTTTATGTTTAAAAGTGCATTGGAAAAACTCGGCGTCAGTGCAAGGGAAACAGTTATGGTTGGCGACACCCTGGAAACAGATATACTGGGGGCAGGATTTTGTGGAATAAGAACAATTTACATCAATTCTTCTAAAAAAGATTCTGGCCTAACGATCGAACCGACAATGGAAATATTGAGTATAAAAGATTTTCCAAGATTGCTTGATAAGATTTGACCCTTTGTATTTAAATGTACCAACAGATTCATCCATGGCCATACTCCAACACCCGTTATGGCCTGACACTTCAAATCGAAATAATCCTCTCATCATTTTGGAATAAAACAAATCTATTGTAGCCCTCGTACCAAATGACATTCACTAACAATATTAGAGGAAAGAATGATGATGAAAAAATTGGGTATGACCTTAATCTTATGGGGCCTGACGATCTGTACGGCTTTTGCAGCCCCAGCAAAAGAGCACCTGGTTGTGGCGGTTCAAGATCTGCCGATGGCAGCGATTTCCGCAATGGCGGAAAATTCGAATGTGGCGTTAAGAATCGACTTTAGTGTTGAAGAAACACTCATCACAACAGACTACTATGATCACTATAAATTAAAACCGGGCCTGGCGGAATCCTGGGAAATGGTCGATGATACCACCCTGATTTTTCATTTACGCAGGGGCGTTAAGTTTCATAATGGAGAGATCATGACGGCAGAGGATGTTGTGTTTACATTCGGACAGGAACGGTTGCTTGGAAAGGACGCCCCGGCCCGGAAGACCACCATGGATTTTTTGTACAATATTAAATCTGTCATTGCCCTGAATCCTTACACCGTTAAAATTAGAGCCCATGAAAAAGATGCATTGTTCATCACCCGGTTTGCCAATTTCCCCACCCAGATTATCAGTAAAAAGGGGTATGAAGCAGCGGGTAGCTGGGAAGCTTTCGGACGAATGCCGGTGGGCACGGGGCCGTATAAAATAGTCGAATATGTCGATTCTGAAAAGGTGGTTCTGGAGCGCTTCGAAGACTATTGGGGAAAGGCCAAGGCAAGTTCTAAAAAAGTTGAATTCAAATATGTTCCTGAACTATCCACCAGAATTGCGGGGCTAAGGACGGGTGAATTTGACATCATTACAGAAGTACCGCCGGATCAAGCCATGTCCATTGATAAAATGGAAGGTATAAAGATTCTTGGGGGTGCCATCCGGAATATCTACGGAATGTTTTTTGATGAGACCAATGACACGCCCATGAAGGACCCCAAAGTGCGTGAGGCCTTAACCCTTGCCATTGATCGGAAACTGCTGGTTAAAACCCTTTTTTCAGATCTGACATCCATTCCCAACAACTGGCAGATGAAATTATTCGGGGAAATGTACCTTGAAAATTATCCCGGTGTGGAATACAACCCCGAAAAGGCAAAAGCGCTGCTGAAAGAAGCCGGGTACAAGGGAGAAAGAATTGAATACCGCAGTCTGCCCGGCTATTATACCCTAGAACAAACCGTTGCCGAAGCCGTTACCCAGATGTGGCAGGCAATTGGGTTGAATGTTGACCTGAGCATAAAAGAAAACTGGAGTCAGATTAACCAGGACAATGAAACACGTAACATTATAAACGCTTCTTTTACGGCCTACTACCCGGACCCTGTCGGACAGTTTTCGAGAAGGTTTGGAACAAACAGCGGTAAGGCTCAGGGGAAATTTTGGAAAAATTCACCGGCCTTTAATCAGCTGGGTAAAACATTGACAACCAGCCATGATTTAAACACCCGGCGAGATACATTTAGAGAGATGCTATATATTTTTGCCCAGGACCCCAAAGGGATGTATCTTTACAATTTACCCATGATTTATGGGGTAAGAGATGACATTAATTGGAAGGCCCTGCCCATTGAAGGAATGGATTTCACAACCAATGGGTTGAAAGAATGACACTGATCCCGATGAAGCCCTGTCGTCCGGAGGATCCGTCCTCCGGCGGCAGGACGCCGCTTCTTTCCATTAAAAATCTTGAGGTCAGTTTTGAAACGATGGACGGCCCTATCCGTGCCGTGAGGGGGCTCAGTCTGGACTTGTATCCGGGTGAAATCCTGGGAATCGTGGGAGAAACCGGATCTGGGAAAAGCGTTTCCTGTAAAGCCATCACCCAATTATTGCCCAAAAGCTCAAGGATAAAAGGGTCAGCCCTTTTCCAAGGTGTCGACTTACTCAAATTAAGCCCCAGGCAAATCCGTCCCTTCCGGGGAGATGCGATTTCAATGATTTTTCAGGATCCTCAAAGTTGCCTGAACCCCATTAAAACAATCTACAGCCATCTGAAAGAAGTGATTGGAAAAGGAGGCAATCAACATAATTTAAAACAAAATGCAGAACAGCAGCTTGCCGCAATGCAGATCCATTCACCGAAAAAACGGTTGAAGGATTATCCGTTTCAATTTTCCGGGGGCATGGCACAGAGGGTGCAGATTGCCATGGCCATGTGGGGGAAACCCGATATTCTGATCGCAGACGAACCGACAACTGCTCTGGATGTGACCGTACAGGCCAAAATTTTAAATGACCTGAAAACCTTGAGCAAAAAAAATAAAATGGCGGTCATCCTGGTCACCCATGATCTTGGGGTGGTTGCTGAAATCTGTGACCGTATCGCAGTCATGTATCACGGCAGGATTGTTGAACTGGGAGAAACCGGGCAGACCCTGTCTTGTCCGGAACATCCCTATACCCGTGCACTGCTGGCATCCATTCCGGTAATCGGACAAGCCAAATTTCCATTGAAAACCATACAGGGAGAAAGCCTGGCTGCAAACATGGAGATTTCTGGGTGTGCTTTTGCCCCGAGATGTTGCCATGTCAGGGAGAAATGCCGGTCCACCACCCCCTTGCTGAGAAAAGGGGTGGCACATTTTACCCGCTGCCTTTTTCCCCTCCCGGAGATGAAAAAACTTTCAAAGCAAAGAACAATCGGTGGAGGAGAGAAAAATACTCCGGCGGTTCTTTGCGTAAAAAACTTGACCTGTCGGTTTAAGCTGGACCATGAATCCGGAGAAAAACAATTTTTCTCTGCTGTGAACAATGTTTCCTTTTCCATTAAAAAAGGAGAGATTTTTGGTATTGTGGGTGAATCCGGTTCCGGAAAATCCACTTTGGCCAAGTCCGTTATGGGATTATCCCCCCCCTTTTCAGGGTCCATTCATTTTAATAATCAGCCCCTGTTTTCAAAGGAATGGAATTTCAAAACATATGCAGCTAAGGTACAATATGTTTTTCAGGATCCGCTGGGGGCGCTTGATCCGAGAATGCCGATTATTTCCCAGGTAATGGAACCCTTGGAAATTCATGGCAATCTCGGCAAAGCAGAAAAGATAAAAAAAGCAAAAGAGACCCTTGCCCAGTGTGGGTTAAATCATTCGTTGATCCATCGGAAACCATACAACCTTTCAGGTGGCCAGCGCCAGAGAGCGGTTCTGGCAAGAGCCTTGATCAATAACCCGGAATTTCTCATTTGTGATGAACCGGTTTCAGCCATGGATGTGTCTGTCCAGGCGCAAATCCTCAATTTATTAAAACGTCTAGCCCATGAAAAAAACATGACGGTTTTGATCATCAGCCATGATTTGAGCGTGATGAATAATATGTGTGACCGGATTGGGGTGATGCTGGCCGGACAAATAGTTGAACAGGGCCCGGTGGAAGACATTTTTCATGCACCGACCCATCCTTACACCCAATTGTTGATGGACTCGATACCCCAAATAAAATACGACCGGAAAATAAAGACGGTTAATCCCATGGGATCAAACGGGGGAACACAAGATGAGCTGTTATTTAACGTGGGTTAGGCCCTGCCCTACCGGAACCAGAAGTCTTTCTAAAATGCCGTCATCCTCTCTTTGGATCCATTGGAGGACTGACAATGAGATTGCCTGGAATCATGTTTAAGCGATTATTTGCCTTCATGGATACCCGATCCTATTTTTTTGTAAAATTAATTCGGGCGTTTATCACGGCTTTTTTGATTCTGGTTATCAGTTTTTTGATGATCCGCTCTTCCGGGAATCCCGCCCAGATATACCTTGGTGATGAGGCAAGGCCGGAAGCCGTGGAATATTTTAACCGGAAATGGGGGTTGGATAAACCGATTTTCGTCCAGTTTACTTCCTATCTTTCCCAAGCGGTAAAAGGGGATTTCGGCAATTCCCTGATCAAAACCAGGCCGGTATCTGAGATCATAATGGACCGATTGCCAGCAACGCTGTCCCTTATGATTCCGGCAGCCATTATCTCCATCGTGCTCGGGGTTCTGATGGGGATGATCGCTTCTCTTCATTATAAAGAATTGGCGGATACCGGTATTCTGATCGGGTCAACCCTTGGGTTTAGTTTACCCAATTTTTTCTTTGGGGTTCTTTTGATATTTTTTTTCTCCATCGTCCTCGGGTGGCTTCCAGCCAGCGGGAACAGCACCATAAGCCATTATATCATGCCGCTGATTGCTATTGTCACAGCAGATCTGGCTATCTTTACCCGTTTCAGCAGGGCCGCCTTTATCGATATCTATGAGCACCATTACATCACTGGATTTCGATCCCTGGGCGTTCGGGAAAGCCGGATTCTTTTTTTTCAGGCCCTGCCCAATGCCGCCAATGCACTGTTGACCATTGGCGGTTTTTATGTGGGCTCCCTGGTTTCGGGTGCCATTGTAACCGAAACCATTTTTTCCTGGCCGGGCCTGGGATCTTTGTTAATCGCCTCGGTAAAAGCCCGGGATTTTCCGTTGGTCCAGGGACTTATTCTATTGTTTGGTATTTCCATTGTTTTGGCAAACCTGGCCATCGATTTCCTCTATGGTATTGTAGATCCCCGGATCCGAAAGGGAGTGACAACATGATATTTTATAAAAAATATCCGCCTCTTTTTGTTTTGTCCGTTGGGGTGCTCTTTGCTTTAACCCTGGTGTCCTTTTTACCGACACCCTGGGACTATAATCACCAAGATTTAATGAACCGATTCATCCCTCCCCTGTTTTTTGGCGGCACAAATCTTCAGCACCCCCTGGGCACAGACCATCTTGGCAGAGATATGGTCAGCCGAATTATGGCGGGAATCCGGATCAGCTATTTTATTGCCCTGGCCGGTACACTCATCGGTGCTGCCATTGGGGTTGTCCTGGGGTTTATTGCCGCAAGGTTCCAGGGAGTCATTGATGAAATCATCATGATATTGGTCGATATTCAAGCGTCCATGCCATTTATATTATGTGCCATTGCCCTGCTATCGGTGATGGATAACTCTTTTTGGGTAATTGTTATTTTGCTGGGATTTGCCGGTTGGGAAAAATATGCCCGCTTAACCCGTGGGTTATCCCTATCAGCGGTAAATCACGGCTATGCCAGAGCGGTGCATGCCCTTGGTGGTTCCCAGCGAAGAATTTTTTTCGCCCATATTTTACCCAATATTTCCAGTGTATTAATCGTCAACATGACACTCAACTTTCCGGGAACCATGATCGCAGAAAGCTCCTTGAGTTTTATAGGTCTTGGTATTAAACCGCCAATGGTAAGCCTTGGAAGGCTTTTGGGTGAAGGTCAGGTGTACCTGCTGACCGCTTGGTGGGTCACGGTTCTACCGGGCCTAATTATTTTTTTATCAACCCTGGCCATGACCATCATCGGTGATTGGGTCCGTGACCGGATGGGAACAGAATAAAAAAGAGGAAGAGAAAAAAATCAAATGAAACTTATACTATTTGGGTTTGACGGGTTAAGACCCGATTGTGTGACCCCTGAATCAATGCCCCGACTGTTTTCATTTTTAAATGAAAATGCAAGTTGTACGAACAACAGAGCGGTTTTTCCCACAGAAACCTATGTGAATCATCCGAGTATTTTTACAGGATTCCTTCCGGATCGGCACGGAATGATTGCCAATGCGTATTTTGATACCGCCGTATCACGACAGGATTATTTTGTGGGAAGCCGTATTGACAGGATAGAATCAGCGGAAAAACAGACCCGGGGCCATCTGTTCAAGGTGCCTAGCCTGAGTGAAACAATGATCAAAAAAGGATATTCTTTTTTATCGATCAGTTCTAATTCTCCGGGAAGCACCCGGCTGATGGCCCATAAATCCGGATCCCTGGGAGGAATCAACCTTTCTGTTCGGGGAATTGAATATGCATACCCGGAATCCCTGCGGGAAAAATACCGGACAAATTTGGATGGACAAACCTGGGACGCGCCAGATGTGAACGGGTTAAAAAAAATAAATGAAATTGTCCATGACATTTTCAGACACCAGGAAATGCCAGATGTGAATGTCATTTGGTATGGCGAGCCGGACCATAGCTTCCATGAACATGGTATTGGCACAAAGCCGAGTCTTGTGGCCTTAAAAACAGCCGATGACTGTTTTGGTGAAATTTTGGATGAATACTGGTACAAGGACGTCCAAATAATCGTTGCATCTGACCATGGGCATATTACCGTAAAAAAACATTTTGATCTGGTTAAAGCACTTGAAGATTGTGGGTTTTCCCATGGAGAAACCCTTTGTGACCCTTTGGCGGATTTCACCCTTTTGTGGGGATACAGCGGGAATATCTATGTCCACAACCCCAACTTGCTGCCGGCGATCACAGCGGCATTGCAGCAGATGCCGGAGATTGGAATGCTGTTTACCAAGGACCGGGACGGGATAAACGGGATTATCCCGGGAACCTTTTCCAGCAGGCTCATTGGGGGAGATCACCACCGGGCAGGGGATATTCGCTTTGTTTTACGCCATTTTAATGAAACCGACGATAACGGATATCAGGGAACCTGTATCTGTGCTGCCCCCATCGCCATTGGGTGCGGTATTCATGGGGGTCTTCATCCTTCAGAAATCCATACCATCCTTGGATTCGGCGGTACCTCGTTTAAACAGCATTCACCAATCGAATCTCTGACCGGTGTGATAGACATTACGCCGACCATTTACAACTTATTTGGCATTAAACCAGCTGTCCTTCCCCAGGGGAGAATCATTTCCGAGGTTTTCAAAAATCAGGTTTCTGAGCCCGTGAATGTGGAAAAACAGATTCATCATTGCGGCACAGGGGCATATCGTCAAATGCTTGAGTTGCACAAGGTCAACGCAATCCCCTATTTTATCCGGGGGGAAGGCCCGGTTTAAAAAAACCCGTTCTCGCGAAATATTTTTTTGACATCTTTGTCCATAAGGTTAAAAATGATGAATGTTTTGATGCTCTCTGTTATTTTATTCTCATCCACATATAGAAAAAGAGGTCTCTTCAAAGGATAATTATTCTGCCAATTGTCCTTGTTTCCAATGTCAACGCCTTCAATCCTAAGTGATTTTATTTCTGAATTTATAAAACTGTTACTGATATACCCGATGGCATTTTTATTTTCTGCAATGTATGCCAGAACAGAACTGTTGGAAACCAGTGATTCCCCTGCCGAATGGATCGCAGGCGCAATGATGCGTTGCCAGATATCAGCTGTCCCAGAGTTGTTGTTTCGGTGAACAACTTCTATCAAGGCATTTTCCCCCCCCAGTTCCGACCAGTTTTGGATTTTCCCCCTATAAATATCCTTTAATTGCTCAAGGGAAATATTGGATACCCTGTTCCCCGGATTTACAATGGGAACGATAAGATCATACCCCAACAGGAAGGATTTGATGTCAATTCCATTTTTTTCTGCAGAACGCTGTTGGGTTGGCAAAAGATCCGATGACGACATGACAATATCACATGACCCAGCAATAAGAGCGGTTATCCCACTTAGGGATCCTGTGGCTGTGATGGTAATCTCCGAGTCTCGTTGCTCTCTAAACCGATCCACCACTTTTTTCATAAATGGTTCAATGGTTGTTGAACCGCTGATGTGAATGGTATCTTTGCTGTTTTCAGAGCAAGAGGAAAACAGCAAAAACAAGGAAATCATCAGGCCGATGGCTGCAAAAAGAATGGTTTTATTCATAATGTCTCCTGGTAAAAAATTCTTTTTCTTATATTATATGAAGATAAACCATTTTTGTTAGTTTTCCATTAGGAGAGGGCTGGTTTTTTCCAGATATCCTCTTAATAATCCATCAATGACCTGACCAGGAGACACTATGTACCCGGTTCATCAAATTTCAGACCCCAGTGAGTTTGTTGAGAAAATTCTCTATTATATCCTTCCTTTTCCACCATCGATTGACAATCTAAGACAACCCTGAGACCATAAGGAGTTGGCTTTGGGGTTCTGTATTTTCTTCCAAGGCTTCTATCAGGCCGATGGTTGACAATTTTGTCCGGGTCTCGGTCAAAAGCAATGACAGCTCCCCTGCGATCTCTTCAGAGTGTGATTGAACAGTCTGGGCAAACTGGCGGGTGGTTTGGGCCGCTTGTTTTACCCTTGAAATCCGTTGGGAAACCTGTTTGATTTCATGGGCGGTTGCCTGGGCATTTGTTGCAATCCCGGCGGTTACACCGGTTTGTTCTTCAACCGCACCGGATATCAGGTGACTTGCGTCCATA
>JAFLJU010000175.1 GCA_022712835.1 Desulfobacteraceae bacterium | reverse complement strand
GAAAAATCAGCCGTTTATCAAGGTTAATTGTGCGGCCCTCAACGAAAGCCTCCTTGAAAGTGAGTTGTTCGGCCATGTCAAAGGATCTTTTACCGGTGCGGACAGGGATCGTATCGGACGGTTTGAAGCCGCCAACACAGGCACCCTTTTTCTGGACGAAATTGGAGATATCCCCTTGTCCACCCAGGTTAAACTTCTCCGGGTATTAGAAGAAAAAGAAGTGGAACGGGTGGGGGACCATCATCCGTTTCCCGTTGATATACGAATTATTACCGCCACCAACAGAAACCTTGAAAACATGATAAAAAAAGGTGATTTTCGGGAAGATCTTTTTTTTAGAATTAATGTGTTTCCCCTTCAATGCCCTTCTCTGACGGCCCGAAAAGAAGATATCCCCCTGATTGTAGAAAATTTTATCAACCGGGTTTGTACAAAAAATAAGAAACCGATCTTGGAAATCTCGTCGGAAGCCATGGAAATTTTTCTTGATTATCATTGGCCCGGCAATGTCCGTGAACTTCGAAATGCCATAGAATATGCGGCTATCCTGTGCAACCAGGGATGGATTGAGCCCAAACACATACCGCCTAAAATTAGAAATGGGAATCAACTAATTTGTGAAGAACACCCCGCCTTATCCCCGGAGACTCAATCAAATCGAGATGAGCTTCTATCGCTCCTTAGACAAACCAGGGGAAATCAATCCAAATTGGCCCGGAAACTGGGAATCAGCCGGGTGACCCTTTGGAAGCGGATAAAACAATATGGGATCCGGATTCCAGAAGATATTTAAAGCGGGACTCAATAGGTACAGCACCATGTTTAGGCTACCCGTTGGACAATTTTTTAAGGAAAGGTCAGCATTTTTTATTGCGATGAACGATATCCCGCTGGACCACGCCAACGACTAACAGCACAATCAAAATGGCAGATACCTGCATTAATGTGATGCGTTCATTGTCCAGCCAACTCCACATGAGTGCTTCGATAGGAATGACATAGGTAACCATGCCAGCAAAAAGGGGGCCATTAGTTTTAATCATTTTATAAAAAAATAGCATGGCAATACCCCGTGCGAATATCGCCAACAGTATAATAGCAACAATAGCTGTAACAAAATTATCATCAATTGTGATCGTTTCAAATACCAGCGCTAATGGTGTTAGCACAATCGTTCCAGCCGTCATTAACAGGGCAACAAGAATGATCGGTGGTAAATCCTGAAACGAGCGCTGGACAAGGGTATTGGCTATTGCATAGCAAAGGGGAACCGAGAGGGCCATAAACAAGAAAAACCAACTGACATTTCGATCCAAACCATCAATAACCATCAATGATAGACACACCATTCCGATCAAAATGCCAAGAAATTGTTTTCGACTGGGGTATACGCCCAACAAAGGAATGGATACCAAGATTGTAAAAATGGGTACCAAGGCGACCATCATCCCGATAAACCCATGCCCAATCAGTTTGATAAGAAAAGGTTGTGCCGCATAGGGGAATATGTAACCAAGCAAAGAGACAATCAACAAGGGTATCAAATGTTGACGCCGAATCTGCCACGTATTTTGTTTGACTAGCCAGGATATCCAAAGCACTAAGGCGCCACCAAACGTGGTACTGGCTCCGATTGTCAGCGGGCCAAAAGCAAGACCTGCTTTTTTCATGAGAAAAAAGGCACCACCCCAGATTAGAGATGTAATAATGAACAATAGGTACTGCATAATAATCCTTCTTGTCTATGCAAAAAAGATTTTTAAAGTATCACGATTATCGAATTGACTGAACTCTTTTAATTATATTATTTTTTACAGGCAGGGGCGCCTTGGTATTCACAAAACAAATGAGTATTGCCAGGGGTCACAATGATGGTATTAATGACCAGGCATGAGTTTGAAAAAGACAGGACTGGAAAAAGCATTGTTGGGGCTTTAAAAAAATTTCTCTTGACCTTGTCCTTTCGAACCTTTATTGTGTTTCCCGTTCGTGCATTCGTTGTTACTGAAGTTGATTTTCTTTCTGTTACTTGAGCTGTTAATTATAGTGTTCTGACTGTTGTTGATCTTGATCCTGATGTCCTGAATGATACTGACAAATTTGGGCTGGGTAGCTTTAGCTGCCTGGCCCTTTCTTTTTTTTGAAATGCATCAAAAATGAAATTCAATAAACCCCAATTGCGCAAAGCCTTGATACCGAATAAGATGAGTGTTTCATGATGTCTTATTCAGACTGACTCAAGGGCATCCGGATAGAAAACCGCGTTCCTTTACCAGGGTTTGAATGAACAGTAATGGTACCCTTATGATTTTCCACCACAATAAAATAGGAAATATAGAGTCCCAGCCCGGTCCCAACACCTACCTTCTTTGTTGTAAAAAAGGGTTCGAATATCCTTATTTTTGTCGCCTCATCCATTCCGGGACCGTTATCTTCCAAGTCAATAATGACAAAATCTCCGCTTTGCCGAATTGAAAATCTAAACTGCGGTGGCCGATCTTGGGGATTGCTTGCCATGGCATGGGCACCGTTTTTAAGGATATTAAAAAAAACCTGCTGGAGTTTACCCATATCACAGGGGACTTCGGGTAAATCCGGATCATAGTCACGGCTCACTTGAATATTTTTGAAATCAACCATCTTTTTTATCACATAGTCTTTTTTCAAAATATCAATGGTCTGGTCCAAAATTTTTTCAAGGCGGTGCAGGTTGAAGGTACTCTCGCTTTTCCTGCTGAAGGCCAGCATGCCTGCCACAATATCTGCCGCTCTGTGTCCGGCATCCAGTATGGAATGCAGCATGCTGAAAATACGGCGTTTTTCTAAATAAAGGTTGAGCTTTTCCAGGTCAACACCTGTCTTTTGGGCAGCCACAACATTGGCCGACAAATCTATTTTCACCCGATTCTGTATCACCTGGGCACTCTGGATAATACCGGCCAGCGGGCTGTTAATTTCATGGGCCATGCCCGCAGCAAGACCCCCTATGGACTGCATTTTTTCAGTCTGGATCATCATTTCTTCCATATATATCCGGGTGGTTACGTTATCAATTCTTATGACCGCCCCGTCAATATTGTCACTGACCAAAGGATAAATTGTGATATCATAAAAAGACCGGTCATCTCCGATTCCGGTTTCCAGTCGTCTTTCCTTTTGCAAAACCCCTTTCTCAATAGCTTGGGAAAGGATGCCTTCTTCCTTTTTCAACAAGGGGAACACCTGGAAAATATTTTTCCCTTCAACCGTTTCAAGTGTTTTTCCGGTCATTTTTCCCGCCTCATTATTCCATAAGGTCACACAGGCTTTTGTGTCTACACCGATGATCACGGACGGCATGGAATTGATGATCTTTGACAGCATAGCTCTTAAAGAGACATTGGAATTTTCGGTACTGGATTTTGATTGTTCCAGCTTATGCATGACCCGTTGGATACTGTCTGCCATTGAATTAAATGTCTGCCCCAGCATCCCGATTTCATCCGAAGATGTAATGTCAAGACGATATCCCATTTCACCTCTCTGGAACCGGGAAATCCCCTCTATCATGGTGGTAATCTTCTTGGTCAGAGCCGATGCCATCATAATGGCAATGGAAACGACCAGAAAAACCATGATCATGGTGTAAAGTGTCAGACGGGTAGCGGTTTCCTGGAGTGATGTAACAATCGCCTTTTTATTGGCCTTATTTTGCTGTTCAATTGTCTTAACATACTGATCTTCAGCGGTCTTAATGATTTTTGCAGTTGCCATGGCAGATTTATGAAATTCATTCACATTTGCACCAACAGTAACAAACCCGAATCCCCGGGGGTGTTTCCCATATTGGCCGGTGTAATAAGGAACGGATGCCGCTGTCGTCAATTTTTTCAACCCACTCCAATGGATAACAAAAGAACCCGCTCCCCCGGTCTGGGTTAAATTGAGCCATCCATCACACTGGGGTGCAAAATTCAAATACCGGCAATCCAGAGCCACCAGTCCCTGCTTAACCAGCTCTTTGGAAAAAGGTTTGGAAATAGTCTGGTTGTCAAACTCCGGCAACCCTTTTAAAAACTGTGTAATTTCAACACCGCTGGTGGAAAAATCTTTATAATGTGCCTGTTCCAGCCATGGAACAGCCGGCTGGCCGGTTGCCGGGTCATATCCTACAATAAAATAATCCCGGGGATGAGAAATATTTCGACCCTTATAGTCCCACAAAAAGGCGTAATTACCGGAACCAGCATCTGAAATATCAGAATAGCGTTCCTCTGTCGGGACAACATGGTCTGTAAATTCCATCACATGGGTATGGTCAAGCGCCAGGGTGATAAACCCTGTCACCCTTCCATTACTAACCACAGGTGTTGCCCATCGGATCAATCCCTGAAAACGTTTTCCAACCGGGTTCTCTTTGCCAGCATACCCGGAATTTTGCGGTAAAAAGTCAATTCCCATTTTATCTGCCCGTTGTCGGGTATACGAACCGATCATGTGGGTTTTCACATAAGCACCAATCACTTCCGACACATATACCTCACCGGGCTGTAATGTTCGCAATTCATCAAAATATGTTTCTGCCCGGCAATACGTCTGGGTTTTATCTGAAACATCCTTAAGTTCCGGTGAGACAATAGTTGATGTGGTGACCTTGATTTGTTCTTTTCCTGACAAATCCAGATACGTCATTTCAAGATAAAGCGGCATGGATTTTATAAGGCCCGTCTCCTCCGGAGGGCGGTAGTGAAAATCAAGTTCATTGTCTTTATTTCTTGCCTTAATAATTTCTTTTTTCACACCGGGATTTTCTGGTGTCCAGCCATCCCCTTTGTCATTCATCACCCAGGGACGGTGAAGCATGATATTTTTTTTGTGGGTATTGACAAAGGCCTGATATAAATCTTTATCCGGTCTGAGCAATGCCGCTGTTTGAATATCCACATCTCTTGCTGAAAGAAAGGCGGCAACCTGTTTTGCCGTATCCGTGGTCAGACGCTCAATGGCTTCACGGGATCGAATATCCAATGCCCTTATGGAGCTGGATGTAGCAAGCCCTGCCACTTGTTTGGTGGTCTGTGTGCTGGTTTTGGCCATTCCATTGACATGGGTCTCAAGCGTGGCTGATAATGATGAAATTTCAATCCAGACAAACCATGCCAGAACCACCAGAGGAATAACCTTGATGAGAACGAAAATACCAATTAGCTTATCGCGAATACCTGCTTTGTATGCCATAAAGTCACTATAATTTTGATGCATGCCGACGCTTTAAGGGCACCATCTTAAAAAAGATAATTGTTAAAATTCGTAGGAACTGTTTTGAATTAATCAATAAATAAGTATTATATCAATCATAAAAAATCTTGTAAAGCAAAACCGATCGTTGTCAGTAACTTGTTGGTTTGCCATGAAGATTAAGCAGAGATAATTAACTTATACTCCTTTAATCCTTGAAATATCCTCCCCCAAGTGCAATAAAATTAATAACAGAATCAGTTCCATATTCGTCATAATCTGAAACGGGGGCACCTCATGTCTCGTCTTTATGATGATTTATTGAAGGATGAAATTGAAAGAGAATAGAATTTAAAAAAATGATAAACAAACGAACAATTGAACACTTCAAAGGTTGTATAATAGGTGGTGCAATTGGAGATGCATTAGGGGCACCAATTGAATTTATATCGATTGATCAGATTCATTCTAACTTCGGGCATCATGGGCTGACAGATTATTCAGAAGCATATGGCCGAAAAGGTGCCATTACCGATGATACTCAAATGACTTTATTCACAGCTGAAGGTTTGATTTTATCAAAAGTAAGAAAAGAATCTCAGGGAGATGAAGGGGTCATATCTGCGGTTTATCATGCTCTTTTAAGATGGTTATATACTCAAGAAACAAATCTTCAAGATACCCTTATTCAAAATCATGGAACTTGTTCAATCGTGGATGGAGTATTAACAGGGTATCAAGAACTTTTTTCATCAAGAGCGCCAGGAAATAGCTGTTTGTCTGCTTTGAAATCTGGAAGAATGGGGACTATTGAGAGTTCTATTAACGATAGCAAAGGTTGCGGTGGTATCATGAGGATTGCACCCGTCGGACTCGCCTATAATGACGCTGAAAAAGCGTTTAAAATTGGGTGTGGATGTGCGGCGATCACACACGGTCATCCTACGGGTTACTTGAGCTCCGGAACTTTGGCTGCTTTAATTTCCATGCTTTTTTCAGGTGATTCTCTTACGGGTGCAATTGATGAATCTATCAGGATTTTGAAAAATAAGAAAAATAATAGGGAGACATTGCAGGCAATTGAAAAAGCGATGGCGATGCTGGGTAAAGCATCCCCTGGACCTTATGTCATAGAAGATATTGGAGCTGGATGGGTTGCACAAGAAGCTTTGGCTATCAGCATTTATTGTGCATTAGTTGCCGGCGATGATTTTAAAAAAGGGGTTTTGCTTTCAGTTAATCATTCAGGCGATAGTGATTCGACAGGTTCCATTACAGGGAATATTTTAGGTGCATTATATGGGGTCGATATTCTCCCTGAAAGCTGGGTGATAAACCTTGAATTAAAAGATTTAATTCAAGAGACTGCTGGAGATTTGTTTGAGCAATTCGGATGAACAATTTTAATCTCCGATAAATATGACGAATTCAATTATTCAACCTATCTGAAAAAAGTTTTAAATCAAATTTTTGAAGAACAGCTTGAATCATGGATAGCCTTGACATCCCCGTGGTATAAAACATGCCGTCACGTCCTTTACCTGTAATTATATATGCCCCTGACATATGAAGAGCATCAATAAGGGCTTCTTTGTCCCGGCAAATCACGACCCCGCTGTCATAGGGAGTGTTCAGCGTTTTATGGTAATCAACACTCCAGGAAACCGCCTTTACTACCGTGGAATGCGCATTAAAACGATCAAGGTATTATAGATGAGATAAACACCCCGGTCCCCGGTTCTTTTTGGCGATGTCTTCTGAAAACATTGAGCTTGGTGGGGGATACGGTGGGGGCTTACATTTTCATAAAACAAAAAAGCCCCCGACAAAATGCCAAAAGCCTTGATAGTATTATTGGTGATCCCACGGGGAATCGAACCCCGGTTTCCGGCGTGAGAGGCCGTGAACTATATATTACCTGCTTTTACCCAATCTTCTGTAACCTTATAAAATATAGTATTATCAAATAGTTGAATTTGCCTTGACTTACCCTTGAAACCCTGTATGTTTATTCCAGAGGGGTGAAATAGGGGGTGAAATAGGGGGTGAAATGAAAAAGTATCAAGCAGTGAGAAAACAAAAGATAGAATCCGAGAATGGGGAAGAGAAAATAATTGATATTCCATACATCGGTGTGTTTTATCGTGTTGGTGAACGAATCGGTGGTAAGGGCACAGAAAAAATTTATTATGTCACCTACAAAAGGGAAGGGAAGAAAATTGAAGAGAGTCTTGGGAGACAATATGCAGATCAAATGACACCTGCAAGGGCTGCAAATGTAAGGGCGGATATAATCGAGGGCAGGAGACTACCTAAAAAAGAACAAAAGATGTTAGATCAAGCAACAAAAAGAGCTGAAGCCGGTAAGTATACTATCGAGAAATTATGGCAGGAATATAAAATTAACCGTCCCATTGGTAAGAGTCTAAAAATAGATCAGGGAAGATATGAAAAATATATTGAACCTGTCTTTGGTAAAAAAGAACCAAAGGAGATTATCAAGCTTGATGTGGATCGGGTGAGAATTAAACTTTTAAAAAAACTTTCCCCTCAGACAGTAAAACATATTTTAAATCTTTTGACTTGGATTATAAATTATGGATCAAAAAATAATCTATGCCAGGGTGTTTCCTTTCATATTCAAAAACCATCTGTAAATAATGAAAAGACAGAGGATTTGACATCGACACAATTAGAAAATCTGTTGAAAGCCATTAAAAATGATGAAAACAAAGATGTGGGCAATATGATGAAAATGGCGCTTTACAGCGGTATGCGACGTGGGGAAATGTTCAAGCTCCAATGGAAGGATATAAACATTGATACCGGGTTTGTATCGCTGAAAGATCCCAAAGGCGGGCCAGATCAGAAAATCCCCATAAACGATATGACCAAAGATTTGTTAAATGGCATTAATCGTACAAAAAGCCCTTATGTTTTTCCTGGACGGCATGGTGGTAAAAGGACAACTTTAGGGGTGGTTGGGAGAAGGATAAGAAAAAATGCTGGTTTACCGGATGATTTTAGGCCAATGCACGGTTTAAGACATGTTTATGCAAGTATGTTGGCCTCTTCAGGGAAAGTTGATATGTACGTTCTTCAAAAGCTTATGACTCATAAATCACCTAAGATGACCCAGAGGTATGCACATTTACGGGATGAGGCTTTAAAAAAAGGGGCCAGTCAAATTGACGATATTTTCAAAAAGGAAGTGTGTTAATGCAATACCCTCCGGATGGGATAAACCATGAAATTTTTAATTTTGATATTGAAACGGCACGTTTAAAACTTGCACTTCTCAAAGAGAATTTTGAATATCGGAAATTTTATGAGAAATTTATCAAATCTATCGAAAATTTGGGAAGTTATGATTCAAACTTCATATTTCCCAGAAACATTTTTGAAAACTTCGGTTTGATAGGTGCAAGACATGTGTTTGGAGGGCCTAGCCATTATGAGCTTTTGAAGATACTCAATCCTTTTGATGATTTTGAAATAGAAAAAAATAGAGAAAAATATCTTTTGCAAACGATATTTTATGAGTGTGCTGTTATGCAAATAGAACTAAATATAGATGCGCCAGTTAATGGGCTGTCCGGACGAGCAATGCCTACCCTAAAAAAAGCGAAAACCTACGAGCAATTTTTTTCAGTTGATTTGAGGAAGAAAAAAAAACAAATTCTTCGAGAGTTTGAAGAATATATAAATAATGCTTACCGATGGAAAAAATACAATGCCGTGGAAACCTGGCAAGTGGATGATTCAAGGTTTCGACAAGAGGCATGGAAACACCTCACGGTTTGGAAATTAAGAAGAAAAAAACTGTCTTTTTCAAAGATAGCTTTGGAGACCCACCAGACAGCGGACAATGCAAAGAAGAGTTTCTATCGAGCCTTTGAACTTATCCTGGGCCGCAAATATGATCCAGGCATATTAAAAAGAGAAATTTGGGTTATCCACAAAAATGAAATGCAAAAAACTTGCGATAGCTGCCCGGATAGGCTCACATGCGGAACTCTCTGCCCGGATGTTATACCCTTCGTGGATCAAGATATTCTGCCACATTCCAGAGATAAACTTTTTTAAAAAAATACCCCCTTTTCCCATATTACCAACCTCAAGAAAATAAGAATCTTTTCTTATTTTCCCTTTTCCCATGGTTAAAGAGTTAACTAACAAAAAGGGGGAAGCAATGAAAGACAAGATCAAATATTTGACCGAGAAGGAAGCAGCACAACTTACAGGGATGGCCCTGTCAACCTTGAGAAACCACAGGTCTAAAAGACGTGGTTTGCCATACATTAAAATGGGAAAATCGGTTCGGTATTCTTTTCAAGATATAATCGAATATTTTGAGGGCCACAAAGTGACTCATTCTGATGCTTAAAGGTGTTGCCATGAAAAGCTATTTAAAACTTTGCCTGTCTGTTTTGCAGATCCTGACGGGGAGCCCTGGTTCATCCTTGCCAGGGTCGGGCAATTCTTAAGGAATATTATGGAAAAGAAAAAAAAGGGTAACGGATACGGTAAGGGTACCTTTATTGAAACCAGTTTATTCCTCTCAAAAGCCTTTCTGAATTTAGGAGTCAAGGGAACATCCCCTGTCACCTCCCATTCTTCACATAAAATTTTAATGTTGTTTTTACTAAAGCGAGGTTTTGGAATTATCAAGGATAGAAAAGGAATTAAAAGTGGGCATCATATTCGAACCGATGAAAACCGTTTCACTCTCACATATGTAGAACTTGAAAGCCACTGGATCAGTCAAAAAACGGCAACCAGGGGATTCGATGAACTCTTGGCTAAAGGTTTCATAAATATTGTGGACCCTGGAGGCGCCTTTGAAAAACATAAGGCCGTCTATGAGCTTGCAGACAACTATCTGTTATGGAATCCAAAACAAAAACAAGTATTTAAAAAGCGAGAAAGAGATATCCGAAGGGGTTACCAGGCAGCCGGTAAAAACAATTATCGCAGACCCCAGAGGGGGACACCCACACAGACCCCAGAGGGGGACACTCCATAACCCGAAAAACAAAGGAAAAACAGATGAAAACGCTTGATAAATATGGCTTTGAATCTTTTTTGTCTAAAATAGGGGGTGGGGGTCGTTAGGGTCTGCGTTAACATGTATTACCATGTGCAGGGGTTTTTTGCCTGGGTGTTGGCAGAGGGAAAAAAGGAAAGCAGAATGGAAAAATGAGAGAAAAAAAGGGTTGGAAAAATATTTTCACCAACAAAAGGAGAACCAAGCCATGAAAAAAGAAATACATAATCAAGAAGTTGAAATTCATAAAATAAAAAAAGAAGCATTTCAGAAAGGGCATGCTGTAGGTTTAAGAGTAGGCCGTAAAATCGGATACCATGAAGGATATGACAACGGGGAGCAAAGGGGATTAGACAAAGGATACAGGTTTGCCATTGAAGAGGATGAAGGAGATCTGCCGTGCTTATGTCCAGATTGCCTTTCAAAAGTTGAATAGGTGCATGGGAGGGGCCGTGTTTTTCTTAGCGAGGTAGGTTTCCATGATCGAGAAGACAATCTTTTATCCGCTACACCAATAACTCAATAGGGGGTCAAGATGAACAGGTCTTGTCTTGGTGGAGAGTGGTGGATTAGCACGAACGCTGGAAACCCTCGGGAGAGTAAGGGGGAGGGGCATCCGACTTTAAACCAGATATAAGCCTGCCATAGCGAAATTACAGTTATGGTTTTAGTTTTATGTAAAAAAAGGGGGCAAAACAACACGTTAAAATTTTGAAGACTGCATTTTTAAAGGGGATTCGGGATTTTTTTTATTAAAAAGCGTGAAAAGCATCACAAACAAAGACAAATATCAGTTCACTAGTTTTTTTGGAGGGCGAAAACAAGCTGTTTTACTGGAAAAAGTTCCTTTGTGTTTTAAAATTCTCAATTTCAGCTAAAGCCTCCTCAAAAATCTTTTCGGCTTGCTCATTCTCTTCTTTCTCTCTTAATTCATCCACCCAATCAAACTTATGGTATGAAAAAGAGTCTCCCCAATCAATTATTCGCCCTATTGCATTTTTAGGCAATTTTTTTCCTTGTTCATGATATTTCCAAGCTAGTTTTTCGGCTTTTCTGTCCGTGTCTTCGAACTTATCATACTGATAACATAGTCTTCGGATTTTATTTCGTTGTGGAATGTTTGCTATATCATTGCCATTACACCCTGATTTCTTAATAAGTGATCTCCCCAGCATCTCATTTTTGTACTTAATTTCAACTCGTAGTTTATTTATAGGGAACCATGTTCCGGATAAATACCGGGCCAAAGCAATGGCAACTTCACCCCATGTATGAGGTTCAGGAGTTTTAGGGGTGCTGCTTTGAAATCTTCTGGTAATCTTTAATTTTTTAGTTTTATCTTCTTTCAAATTTTTTACTATCCTCAGTAACTCTATAAATTTATTTTTTTTCCAGCAAAGAATATGATTCCATCTTATATCCGTATATTTCCCCACTTCTTCCCATTCTTTTTTTCTTTTGTCCCATTTTTTTCGGGTGCCTTTCGGATGAAACATTATGCGAGGAGACCACTCATCTCTTTCATATTCTAAATCATAAATTTCAGAGATTTCGTCGAATGTTAACGGATGCTGTCCTGATAAAATCTCATTAAATTTAAACAATAATTTTGGTCGATTTGTCTCTGAAAAAAATGTTTCTACAGATATCTCCACCATACATCCGCTTGTCTTATCCATAGTGTTACCAAGAGGAATAGACCCGCATTTTATAACAAACGAATCAAAAGCTGATTGTTCGATCTCTAGAAGCTCATTGTGGGATTCAACCTCAAAGTATTGAAAACAGCAAAAAACCTTTTCCTTTTCTCCTTTTGTCACCACGTTAAGAAAATAAGGTTTTAAATTATTGTAATGCTGTCTTAATCTATTCCTTAGTTTTATGCCTGAACCAATATAAACAATTCTACTTGCCTCATTGTCATACTTAACAGGCTTATCAAAGGCGAACATATATATGCCAGGTTTGTTAAGCGCTATCTCTCGTGCGTTATTCAGGGAAATCCATTTTGGTTCGATTAATAGTTCTTGCATTTTTCCACAACCTTTTTTAATCGATATAGAGGTCTTCTTTTGTATTCTTATTCGTAATTCCTATCATGGTTATATCCTAAAGATCAAGAATTGTCGGTTTCTATCTGTTTGCTTATTGGGCCTGGATTTATATTTGGATGAACCGTTAAATTTTGTGGTGTGAGGGGGTGAAATAGGGGGTGAAAATTAAAAGCCCAAAAATAAAAAAGCCCTCAGAGAATCTCTGAAAGCCTTGGTATTATTAGTGGTGATCCCACGGGGAATCGAACCCCGGTTTCCGGCGTGAGAGGCCAGCGTCCTAACCGCTAGACGATGGGACCATCAGTAAAGATCTTTATCTATATTGAATGGGGGAAAAAGTCAATTAAAATTCCGTGATTAATCCGGTTTCTTTTTCCCTTTTTTAAATCCAAAAATCAAATAGAGGAGCCAGCCGAAGAGGGGAATCAGGGCGACAAAGTGCCAGAGAACCTTTTTCTTCGATGATCCAAAGTCCTTTTTGAGGATATCAATCAGGGACAGCATGGTCAGGCCCAATGATAGGGCGGATATGAGCAGAATATATATTACAAGTTTATCCATGGAATGTTTTGTTCATCCTTCTTTTAATTTGTCTGACACTTTTAACAAAGTGTCTACATAATAGTTGCTGTGATTATACCGGAACAAAACTTCGTGCTGACGTTGACGGGGAATGCCGGGTTTCCAACCATGGTGTTTGAGGTAATTGGCCACGGAAGAGATGGCATCGGAATGGTTAAACAGATCCACATGGCCGTCCTGATCTCCATCCTTTGCAAGGGTCAGGGCATTGGAGGGCATGAATTGGGGGATTCCCATGGCTCCGGCATAGGACCCTTTAATGGCTGTCGGATCAATCCCTTCCTGGTTTGCATATTTAAGAAGGGCCTTGAGTTCATTATATCCCCATTTGGAACGTTTCTTGACTTTCTTTTCAAATTTTTCCCGTTTGGGCTTTCTCTTGTCCGGGATAGAGTTCCAAATTTGTTCCCGAAGGTCTTCATCGGTCAGGGCAGCCATGGTGGCAAGGGTGTTGATGACGGTGCGCTTGCCAAGATAGTTACCCAGTTGGGTTTCCACGAGCAGGATAGCCGTAATTACGGTTTTGTCCACGCCATATTTTTTTTCGGCCCTGTCCAGGCTTTCCTTATGGGTTTCCATATAGTTGCGGGCTTTTGCAATGGGCTTTGAAGCAATAAATTGGTCATAGTTCAGGCTTGATTCAGAATGAATGAAAAATAAGGATACATCCGAGGGCGTAAAAAAGACTTTCCCGTTGGAAAATAGGGCATTGATTCTTTTCGGATTAAAGCCATCCTGAATCAGTTGCTGGGACAATTTGGCAAACTCATTTCCCTTTGGAGTTTTAGTTGCCATGGCAAGGGGTAAACTTACGACAAAGCAAAAGAGTAGAATGAAAAAAAATCCAGATTTTGGTTTAAATGACAATGGTAAAAGTCCCATGTTGATGATATCTGCTCCCTTGCAGCTTTTCAAGTGAATCGTTGCAACCTGTTAATGGCCGACGTTTGTTTTTTTCTTATAGCCTATTTTTTTTCTGATTGCATTAAAAAAATGTGTATGGGGTATGGGCGACAACAATAGGGGGTGGATGGCGGTCAGTATATTTCTAAATGCCGTGGTTTAGACGATTAAAAATTATGAAAAAAAGGCTGGCCCGGTGGGGTGCTCCTCCGGGCCAGCCTAGTCCTAAAAGGGTTTAAATATCATAGTAGAGATAAAATTCATGGGGATGGGGACGACTGATGACTTCTTTAACTTCGTTTTCCATCTTGTAGTCAATCCAGTTGTCGATGACATCCTTGGTGAAGACATCTCCCTTGAGCAGGAATTCATGGTCTTCTTTCAGAGCAGCCAGGGCTTCTTCCAGGGTGCCGGGTGCAGATTCCATTTTTGCCAGTTCTTCAGGGGGCAGGTCGTAGATGTTTTTATCCATGGGGTCGCCCGGATCCATCTTGTTCTGGATACCATCAATCATGGCCATGGCAATGGCGGCAAAGGCCATGTAGCCGTTGCATGAGGGATCAGGGGTTCTGAATTCGATCCGTTTGGCATTGGGGGAGTTGGAATACATGGGAAGCCTTATGGCCGCACTTCTGTTCCGGCTTGAGTATGCCAGGTTAATGGGGGCTTCAAACCCGGGTACCAATCTCTTATAGGAGTTGGTGGTGGGGTTGGTGATGGCGCAAAGGGCCTTGCAATGCTTCATGATACCACCGATGGCATGGAGGGCCATGTCGGACATGCCAGCATATTTGTTGCCTGCAAACAAGGGGGTGCCATCTTTCCAGAAACTCATGTGGGTGTGCATACCCGTGCCGTTGTCTCCATAAATGGGTTTGGGCATGAAGGTTACGCTATGGTCATATTTGACGGCCACATTTTTAAGGACATATTTAAACCAGGCAAGGCTGTCAGCCATTTTTAAAAGGGAATCAAACCGAAGATCAATTTCAGACTGGCCAGCAGCGGCTACTTCGTGGTGCTGGCATTCCATGGCAATACCCAGGTCTTCCAGGGTGAGCATCATTTCTGTTCTCATATCCTGGTATTTGTCATTGGGCGGCAGGGGGAAATATCCGCCTTTCGGTCGGATTTTATATCCGGTGTTGGGCATTTCCTCTCTTCCGGTGTTCCAATGGGCTTCGTCTGAGTCAATCTCAAAGAAGGAGGCATTGGGTTCTGAAGAATACCGGATATTGGAGAAGATAAAGAACTCAGGTTCTGGTCCCACATAAATGGTGTCACCAATGCCAGTGCTTTTCAGGTAGTTTTCGACTTTCTTGGCAATTCCCCGGGGATCCCGGCTGTAGGCTTCTCTTGTAATGGGATCATGGATGTCTCCGATGAGAACCAGGGTGGGGACTTTGAAAAATGGGTCCATTTTTGCCGTGGTTGGATCGGGGATAACGATCATGTCGGAGTTGTCAATCGGTTGCCAGGCCCGCATGCTGGATCCGTCAAAGCCGAATCCGTCATCAAATGCAGATTCGCCAAGTTCTCCCACGGGAACTGAAAAGTGTTGCCAGGTACCGATGAAGTCCATGTAGCGGATATCAACTATTTTTACCGAATTTTCCTTTGCCAGTGCGATTACGTCTTTGGGTGTCATGCTTTTTCCTTTCGTGAGGTATTTGGTTAAATATAAAGGTAGCTTATGTTAAAGTGCCTCGTCTCCTGTTTCACCTGTCCTGACCCGTATTGCCTGCTCCACGGATAGAACAAATATCTTACCGTCGCCAATTTTTCCGGAGTTGGCAGCATTTCTGATGGTGTCAACTGCCTCCTGTGCCCGGTCATCATTGACCACAATTTCCACTTTTATTTTTGGAACAAAGTCCACCACATATTCAGCACCCCGGTATATCTCTTTGTGGCCTTTTTGGCGCCCGTATCCGTTGACTTCTGTTACGGTCATTCCATAAATTCCGATGTCGCTGAGTGCTTCTTTGACATCATCGAGTTTAAAGGGTTTGATGATAGCTTCAATCTTTTTCATTTGGAATCTCCTTTGAATATATGTGTGGAAGAGTATTTAAAATAGATGTTTTGATTTGCGATAGCCTTTGTTCTGATTCAATTTTTTGGTCACCATCAATGTCCCTGACATAAAAAATATCAATGACCTGGTCTACTTTTCCCCCCACCATTGCCACATTTACATTTAACCCATTTCGATACAGGGCATTGGTTATGGAAAACAAGAGGCCGGGGAAATCATAGGTTAAGACCTCAATGATGGTGAAAAAACTGGATGTTTCATTGTCTATTCTGACCTGGCTTGTTTCAGGGGGATTTCCCGAAGGAATGGCAAGGGTGTCCGGTATTTTATC
>JAFLJU010000431.1 GCA_022712835.1 Desulfobacteraceae bacterium | reverse complement strand
GGGAATAACTCGAACCCCAAGTTCCGTCAGGGTTTGTCGGGCAGCAGACTTGTCACCGGCCATGGCAATGGTCTCGGCACAGGGACCAATAAAAACCAATTGATTGGCCACACAAGCGCTTGCAAAGTCGGCGTTTTCCGAAAGAAATCCATATCCCGGATGGATGGCGTTAGAATTTGTTTCCTTTGCCGCAGCAATGATGCGCTCCATGTTTAAATAACTTTTACGACTCAGGGCCGGGCCGATGTTCACCGCTGTGTCCGCATATTTTACGTGGAGGCTGTCCTTGTCCGCATCGGAGAAAACAGCCACCGTCTCGATTCCCATTTCCCTGCAGGCCCGGATGATCCGAAGAGCTATCTCGCCTCTGTTTGCAATTAAAATCCGTTTAAACAACTTAAGGTACCCCCATGATTTCTTATGCTTAAAAGTTACGTATTAATTCAGCTCAATCTCTATCAATACCTGGTTTTTCATGACCATATCTTCGTTTTCCACCATGATTTTTTTTATGATTCCAGAATGTTCACTGCGAAGTTCCGTAAAAATTTTCATGGATTCAATCACACACAAGATATCCGATGTCGTGATGGACTGACCTTCTTTAACCAGGGAAGGTTCACCGGGTGCAGAAGATCTGTAAAAAGTTCCCATGACCGGGGATGTGATGGTATAGGTTTTATCGCCCATTGAAGTTCTCCTTAATTCACCACTTTAAATTATTATGGTTTAAATTATTATGGCTTAGTTTTATGGCTTCATTTTTATGATTTAAGCTATTATTATCCTTTGAAAATTATCGCTTTTTTTTTCAAAATATACTTGACATATATTTTGAATCTATGTCAAGTATATTTTCATCCTGGCCAAAACCCTGAGAAAAAAGGCACTTATACAGAATGAACACCGTATCAAAAATACAAAAACTCCCCAAACAACCATTGGCGGCCATTGCCTATGAAACCATTGTCAGGAAAATAATCTGCCTGGAATATCAACCCAGCCAGCACCTTGAAGAGAGCCAGTTGGTGGAAGACCTTGGCATCGGCAGGACCCCTATCAGAGAAGCCCTTGTCAGACTCCACGGCGAGAAAATGGTGGAATCCCACCCCAATCGGGGGGTAATTGTCCGACCCATTACCCTTTTGAACACCAAGGCCATGTTTGAAAGCATGAACCTCATTGAAATGGGCCTGGTGGATATTGCGGTTAACAAGGATTGTTCTCATCTCATCCAGGAAATGAGAACCGCCAATGGGAAGGTTCAAAAAGCGATCCAAGCAAATAATGTGTTTGGCCTGGTGGAAGCAAACCATGAGTTTCATATGAAGTTTGCCCAATGCTCCCAGAATGAATTTCTCATCCGGGCGGTGGGGGATGTCAGAGCCGAAGCTAAACGACTCTCCTATTTATCCTATAACAATCTCATTGATCCCAAAAAACCCATCCAGGCCCACTATGATGTCGTTTTCCGGGAGCATGAAAAAATGATTGAAGCACTTTCAACAAAAAATGTGACCAAACTAAAAAAACTAATTGAAGATCATATACGAACCTTTCGGCAGCGAATCATTGTATTCATGACATCCTGACAGGGTATTTCAGCAAATTTTATATAGGACGAACGATCACACACAAAGGAGAAAAAAATGAAAAAAGTATTAATTGTTTTAACCGGCCTGATGTTTTCTTTGACCTTGTTTTCCAATGCCATGGCAAAAACCAAATGGGATTTGCATCTGAACTATCCTGCGGGCAATTTTCATTCCCAGGGAGCCAAAACCTTTGCCGATAGGGTTGCCAAAGCGACCAACGGGGAGCTGACCATTGTCCTTCATCCCGGGGCTTCCCTGGGGTTTAAAGGGCCGGAGCTATTAAGAGCGGTTGCCGAAGGCCAGCTTGCCCTAGCAGAGATCCCCACGGGGATGGTTGAAGGGGATGCACCGGTCCTGGCCCTGACCGCCCAGCCCTTCATTTCCACCAATGCCTTTGAACAGCGTCTGCTGTATCAGCTGGCCAAACCGGTCTATGCCAAACATTTAAAAAAATTTAATCAGAAAACCCTCTATACCTCTATCTGGCCCTTTTCCGGTATCTATACCCAGCGGGCAATCGGGTCGGAAGCCGATCTGAAAGGGTTGAAGATGAGAGTGTATGACGGAACCGGACTTGCTTTTGGTAAAGCCACGGGTATTGCAGCCAGAAAGATGCCCTTTTCCGAAGTATACCCCGCCATGAAAGCAGGCCTGTTGGATTCCATGTATACCTCTTCCCCATCGGGAGTGGATGCAAAGGCATGGGAAATTTTAAAATTTTTCACGCCTATCAATATTGTGGGTCCTGTGAACATGATCAATGTCAACCAGGCGGCCTGGGACAAACTGGACAAAAAAACCCAGGAGATCGTTATTGAAATAGCCACCCAGATGGAAGATGACATGTGGAATCTTGCCGGGGACATGGACCGAAAAAGCCGCGCCACCCTGATCGAAAAAGGAATGACCATTGATCCTGTCAGCAAGGAATTTAGAGCAGAACTCAATGCGATTGGTGAAAGCTTAAGGGGACAATGGGCAAAAAAAGCAGGAAAAGATGCCCAGGCGGTTCTCGCCCAGTACTACCAGATCACAGGCCGTTAGAAGCATTTGCTTAAGCTTGATTTAGCTTGATTCCTCTTGGTAGTGGGCCAGACGGGTCCACTACCATCTATTTGGGCGATTTACTGGGTGATACAAATGAATACACTTGTAAAATTGGCAGACGATATAAGCGATCTTATGGCCAAACTTTCGGCTATTATTCTCGGACTGATGACCGTACTGATTCTAGTGGAAATTGTCATCTGGAATCTGTTTCAAAAAACAACGTTGATCGCGGACGAGTATAGTGCCTATGGGTTGGCTGCCATTATTTTTCTGGGGGCGGGATATTGTCTCAAGGAGAAAGGACACATCCGAATCACCCTGATCCTGGGACTTTTACCCCCGTCAGCCGCCCGGGTCATTACCGCTGGGGCAACCATGATCACCACGATTTTCATGGGGTATCTCTGGTGGTATCTGTTCAAGATGGTAAAATCTGCCATTCGGTACGAATCCACTTCCGGCACCCTGACCCACACCCCCCTATGGATTCCCCAGGCTATCATGCTCCTGGGTGCGGGCGTCTTTTTTATCCAGTTGGTTGCCATGAGCATCAGAACCTGCCAGGCGATTAAAACCCGGGAGGAGGTCCTATAATGGAAGAAAATCTTTTAATCATGTCCTGCGCGGTGTTCGGCATATTGTTCCTGGCCCTGTCCGCAGGCGTGTGGGTCGGATTTTCCCTTTTCATTGTGGGGTTTGTCGGCTTGACCGTGTTCGGAACCCTGCCCGCCGGCAGCAACATGGCCTCATCGGTGTGGTCCACCATCGAAAAATGGGAATATGTGGCCCTGCCCCTGTTTATTCTCATGGGCGAAATCCTCTATCGATCCGGAATCTCGGAAAAACTTTTCAAGGCCCTGGTTCCCTGGCTGTATCGGTTGCCAGGAGGGTTGCTGCTCATGAACATTGTCTCCTGCACCCTGTTTGCGGCCGTGTCCGGCTCAAGCGCCGCCACAACCGCCACCGTGGGCCGGATTACCCTGGCAGAATTTGACAAACTTGGCTACGACCGAAGCCTTTCCATGGGCTCTTTGGCAGGTGCCGGTACCCTTGGATTTTTAATCCCCCCCTCCCTGATCATGATCATCTATGCCATTTTGGCCGAGGTTTCCATCGGCAAAATGTTCATGGCTGGTATTTTGCCGGGGTTGCTCCTGGCCGGGATTTATTCCGCCTATATTATTTACCGGGGAATCAAAAATCCTGAAATCGCCCCCCAGACCCAGGATAGTTATTCCTGGTCGGACAGATTTCTGGGACTAAAGGATCTGGCCCCCACCTTCGCCCTCATCCTCATGGTTCTGGGCAGTATCTACGGTGGATTTGCCACCCCAACGGAAGCCGCCGCCCTGGGTGTTTTCGGCTCCTTTGTCTTTGCTGTCATGAACCGCCAGATGAATACAAAAATTATATTTGAATGTCTCATGGGCGCGGTTAAAACCAATGCCATGATCATGCTCATTGTTGTGGGAGCCGGATTTTTATCCCGGGTCATGGGATTTTTAGGAATTCCAGCGGCCATTACCCAGTCTATCCTGGAACTGAACCTGTCTCCCTATATGCTAATGCTGCTCCTAGGAGGGGTCTACATTCTGCTGGGTTGTCTTTTGGACGGGTTTTCCATCGTGGTCATGACCCTGCCCATTGCCCTGCCCATGGTGGTGGCTGCCGGATTTGACCCTATCTGGTTTGGCATTTATCTTATTTTAATGGTGGAGGTCAGTCAGATCACTCCCCCGGTTGGATTTAACCTCTTTGTCATCCAGGGGTTAACCGGCGAGCCCATCATGAACATTGCCAGATACGCGTTGCCATTCTTCTTTTTAATGTTGTTAACCACGGCTATTTTGACTATTTTCCCAGAAATCGCCTTGTACCTGCCAAACTTGATGACAAGCCAATAACCAGGAGAGAAAAGTGACCCTCATTGATTTAAATTGCGACATGGGAGAGAGCTTTGGTGCTTACACCATCGGAATGGATGAGCAGGTGATGCAGCATATCACCTCGGCCAATATTGCCTGCGGCTTTCATGCAGGCGATCCCATGATAATGGAAAAAACGGTAAAACTGGCCGTTCAAAACAAGGTAGGTATCGGTGCCCACCCGGGTTACCCGGATCTTTTAGGGTTTGGCCGAAGAAACATGGGTTGCACCCCGGAAGAAACCCAACAATATATCATTTACCAGATCGGTGCCCTTGACGCCTTTTGCAAAGTCCACAAAACCCGGCTTACCCATGTAAAACCCCATGGAGCCCTTTATCTCACAGCCGTCGAAAATGAATCCACCGCCCGGGCCATTGCCACGGGAATTATGAACCTTGACCCAACCCTGCGCTTTGTTGCCCTGGCCGGGAAAAAAGGAGAAACCATGCGGCGCATGGGCGAAGAGCTGGGGTTGAAGGTGGTTTACGAAGCATTTCCTGACCGGGCCTATACACAAGATGGAATTACCACAGAAAAAAGAAGCCCGTAAATATGATAAGGACTGACCGTTGAGACAATAATATCGTTAGCACTGACTTGATAGCGGGAAGTCATATACAGAGCTTCACCAAAGATATTCCCTGCTGTTTTAGACCAGAT
>JAFLJU010000406.1 GCA_022712835.1 Desulfobacteraceae bacterium | reverse complement strand
CTAGTATATTAAGGTTACTATCAAACTTCACTACTAACGCATCATCACTACCAGCTCCTTCTGAGGTAGTGAATCCAACACAGATGATATTACCATTAGTATCAGTAGCTACTCTCCAGAACCAATCAATACCAGTACCACTGTATACTTTCTTAGCTAGTATATTAAGGTTAGTATCAAACTTGACTACTAATGCATCCCAACCACCAGCTCCTTCTGAACTAGTCCATCCAGCACAGATGACATTACCATTAGAGTCAGTAGCTACTCCAAAGAATCTATCATCACCACTTCCACCATATACTTTACTAGCTAGTATATTAAAGTCAGTATCAAACTTGACTACTGATGTATCAATACCACCAGCTCCTTCTGAGTTAGTCCATCCAGCACATATGATGTTGTTATTAATATCAGTAGCTATTCCATGGAACCTATCACTACCAGCTCCACCATATACCTTCCTAGCTAGTATACTAAGATTAGTGTCAAATTTGACTAGTAGTGCGCTGGAATGACCAGATCCTTCGGAATGAGTATATCCGACACAGATGATGTTGTCGCTGGAATCGATAGTTACTGCATAGAATAACTCATAACTAAACCCACCATATATCGTCTTAGCTAATATATTAAGGTTAGGATCAAACTTCACTACTAATGTATCATAACTACCAGCTCCTTCTGAAGCAGTATTCCCAACACATATGATATCATTATTAGTATCAGTGGTAACTCCATAGAAAATATCATGACCACTACCACCATATACTTTCTTAGCTAGTATATTAAGGTTAGTATCAAACTTGACTACTGATGTATCATTACCACCAGCTCCTTCTGAACCAACATATCCAGCACAGATGATATTACCATTAGTATCAGTAGCTACTCCATTGAAGTAATCAATGACAGCTCCACCATATGTACTCGTCAATATATCTTGAGTTACGATAGCTACGATAGCTAATGTCTTACTGATAGATTTCCCATCATAAGTGACAGAATAATCTACATGGATAAGAGTATCAATTAGATTACTATCAATAGTGATCTGATGATATCCCTCATGTATCTGTGTAATATGTACACCAGCGTTACCGCTAGTCATATCATATGTTATCAGACTAGGATCTACATCATCATGTGTCCCATCTATGTGGATATAGGTAATCTCATTTACCACTAGTATGTGATCTTCTACTCTGTTTATAAATTCACTATCAGTATATATACCGATATCTCTAATATGTAAGCTACCACCAGTAGTCTCTATTATAGGAAGACTACTCAATGTAGTCCCACTTAGACTCATATTACCATCTACCAGTATTGAGAATTCGATATCAAGTGTTGTACTGATCATATCTACTAATGCTAGTTTAGTATCTATGTGATCCAGATTAGCAGTATTATCATTAGCACCATCGAGTACTACTCCAATACTACTCAGTAATTGAGATAATGTCTGACTACTAGCAACATACTCACTATTACTAGTGATGATAATAGTCTCATCAGTTACAACATCTAGCTCAGTGATATGATCGTAATTTAATATAGTGATATCGTCAGGTAGATCACTATACATATTCACGCCATTACCTATCTTAAATACATTAGTGTCTAATGCTAATATCACCATACCATCTGGTATGATCTGTGTTACATTATTCCAATCGACTGAATCACCTGTATTCAGTATGATATGAGCACCCATCTGATCATAATTATTCATAGTAACTATACCTTTCCATTTATACACCACTGAAGATGTTACTAATATTCATAGCAACTATACCTTTCCATTTATACACCACTGAAGATGTTACTGATTGACGTTACCTACACATGTCTTGATAGAGCTATATATTTTACGCATCACCACTTCATCATCTAGTTTCTTAAATCTATCGATAGATTTAAGAGTATTATAAACGAGTAAGCTCAATACAGTGTAGTTAGTTTGCTGTGAGAAATTGTGAACATTATCTGTAGTTTTCATAGTAATTGTATCCTTTTTATGTGCATATGTTTAAATGACTCTATTGATGAGTTCCAGTATATACATCCACTGGAGCACCATATAGTACGTCGTAAGTACCAGATTCATCCTTAAGAAACTCTACTATACATGAGCTACCTACTAATCTACTAGGATTAGTAGTACCAGTGATAGTGAAACTGCTAGTGAAACCATCTATCGCTACCGGAGAAGCTAGTAATAGATCACCAGTGATAGCATCACGTAAAGTAAAGTGAGTTGGTTCCATTGGTGATGTCATTAGCTGGTCATCGAATAATGGTCTAGCGTTATAGTAAAATGCTTGTAATACAGTATTCTTATTAGGAAACTTACTAGTAGGTATAAAGTACTGCTCGATTGTATCATCGTAGTATAATACTGGTCTAGCTAAAGCTGGTGACTCAGTACCATATACGACACTATCACCAATACTATCACGTAATAGATATCTCTCATAATAGCTATGTGGTGCTAATCTCACTACTACTGGTTGCTGATATTCTAGATTAGATACTGCTAATGGGAATACATCTTGAATATTAAATGTCAGACTCATCGCTTGATCAGAATTAGTATTATATCCATCTAATGCAGGTGTGACTGTAACATGATTAGTTATATCTACTACATCATTTGTCTCAAGACTGTACATAAAGAATGTCAGTACATATTTACTCATACTGCTCACATATCTAGGTACTGTAAGTATCTTGACATTATAGTCATTAGTACCTGGATCTATCACACGGATATCTACTGATCTGTGTATATGTCTGATACCACCAGTAGCAGTCAATGATCCATCAGTCGTTTGCTGTGAGTCAGATAAGAAATACTTCACTAATATAGTAGTCATTTGACCAGGGAATGCTGCTGTGAATCCTTCTAATCCATATAGATGACATCTGAGATCATCGATAGCTACATTTTCGATAGTACCATCATTAAATACTAGTCTAGGATTGATTAGTAATGATAGTGGATCTTGATTAGGTACTAGATAAAAACCTAATATATCCTGCTGAGTACTATCTATAAGAAAATCTACTATGATTCTATCATCATCTGGAGCATTATTCATCAGTGCTCGTTTAGTAAATAACTTAACAGATCCACATTGAGTACCAGCATAATCATATATGATCAAGTAGTATATATCCTCATCATTCAGAGACATGCTAGTATGACAATTTGTAGGTACTTTCACATTAGTAGATGATTGTATCTCAGCTAATGGAATACGATGCCCCATGTAGATTCCACTTGTATCAAAGTACATAGATATTGACACATATCCAGCTTCACTATCGTTATACTTGATGATTTCATAATCTTTAGCATCATCGCCAAATATGATCACTTTCTTATCTACAGTCAACTTTGTAGGAGTCTCTGACTCATCGTAATATAATGCAAACCTACAATTACCATAATCGATTACTGATACGATACTTTCATCATCATCTGGTGCAGATGGGATATCTGGTATGAGTAATGTAGTCTGTACTGGACCATAAGTCACTTCAAATGTATCTTCATCTACTGATAATACTCGTAATAATAACCCACCAGCGGCTGTATCTAATACTATAGAATCTGGTCTTGGAATGATCTGACCCGATGGATTAGTATTAGGGTCATATATCTGATGCCTAAGATAATAATCAGGTACATCGGATGTGAATAATATTACTGACATGTGAATTACCTCTGTTATGTGTTAACTTGTTAGGTAACGTGAGCAAAACGCTATTAATAATAAAATATTGATAATACAATTGACTACCATTAACTTATTATACCATTTGACTTTATGTTCACTATTTGTATTCATTATGATTACCTAAGGTTATAAAGATCTTTTACGTAGTAGTTCTCTCTTGTGTTTCAGATCCTCTAGTTGTATCCGTAACGTATCGATATCACGTTTGATGTAATCTGGTTTATTATCAGTATATCGGCTTTCGATCACCCATATACGATTCTGTAACTGGTTAACGTCCTGACATGAGATGTAGTATTCTAATCGATTATTAAGTAATACTACATCTACCGTATCAGCTTTCGTTTTATCATATACCATTATACCAATAATAAAAGAAGATGCCGTGATCAGACTCGTTATAATCTGGACTATCTTACTGCTAAAAAAGTAATTATTCATTAGAACTGTCTCTTATTAAATTTAGTGGAACAGCTCAGATACTGATCAATGATGTCAGTATCTGAGCTATAGTGTTTTATCATATCACCACCTGCTTAAATGTTAGCCCAAGGTCTTTATATATTGGACGTCGTACAGCGCAATGTTTGACGTGACTTGATATCCCACGGTTGATTAGATATATGAACTCTGGAGTATCTTCTAACTTCCTCAATCTACCTAATGTCTGTCTCACTAAAGCTTCACTCACAAATGATGGGAATAATATCATCGTTCGTAGATTGGATATATCTCTACCAGTACCACATGAACCGATAGTAGATACGATAACGTCTACATCTGGATCTTCTAATACTTTGTTATCAGTCTTATCAACGAATATAGTAATGTTGAGATTAGTATATGCATGTT
>JAFLJU010000315.1 GCA_022712835.1 Desulfobacteraceae bacterium | reverse complement strand
TCTAACGATAGGTATATCTGATATATCGGCTAAAATAAAGTGCTAAAAAAGAGGGTCTGTCACCCGTGGTTTTATAAGGGGTAGGAGAGGTGCTATTTCTACCTGTATATCCCTACGTGACCCCCCATATTTGCTATATTTGGTGTTTCCTACACACGGTTCTATAGGCGTTCAGAAATGGGTATTTGAGTAAGTATGAAACATATCTGAAATTAGCAGTATTTGAGATAACATTAGCATATTCTAAGTATATTTGAGTAGATTTATATCACATTATCACTCATCATATACGCACTCTTAACATGAGCAATCAGTATCTGCTCATCTAGATAGTATCATCTGATTTGATCACATACCGATACCTCACAGCATACCCGTAATAGGTACGCTGTGGGGTAAGGGATATCTATTTTTCTACGACCGTATTCACTAAGAACTCAGTGAGCATATCGATGGTAGCATTGCATTCAGTCATCAAGATATCTTCATCAGTGATATCTTCATCCTTAGTAGTAAGATCTACAAAGCCTTTATTAAAGTACTTATAGATAGTAGCGATTGGAGTATTCTTATAGAACGTACCTATAATCAACTCATATAATACGTCATCTACTTTACCGATCTCACCTCTCAATTGAGAAGTCTTCACCTTGACTAATGATTTCCATACACTCATGAGATTGACACTATCTGTATGATTATATTCATCAGTATCTAATGCAGCTAGTATGTACTTATGAGTAACTGATTCAAATGCTGATATCAGATTCTTAGTCTTGATATATGTAGCTTGTGTCCTTAACTTAGCAGAAGCTATTGTAAGTCTCTCATCAGTATTAGCATTAGTCACTACTCTGATACTGATACCACTAGTAGGTATAGTAGAATCACTATGAAATGCTTTTAGATAGTTATGTACATCTGAGATAGTATTACCATCAGATACGTACTCTTTATATACTGACTCATTGATGATATTCTTAGAGAGTATCAGCTTATCCTTATACTTGATATTCTTAGTAACGAGGATATTATATTGGATGACTTGGATAGACTTCCTTAGTACTTTAGCATTATTAGCTATACCTGATAACGTAGCATCTGAATATGCTTCAGTACTATTAGAAAGTACTTTAGATACAGCATCTATCAATGTGATAAAGTTATTAGCTTGAGATATATGAAACAGTGTATTGATAGCTAATGATTTTTGATCTTTCATGAGTGCTACTGAAGTCTTACAGAATGTAGCATATTTAGATGTATCAGTGACTATATCTACAAACTTACGTACACGTTCCTCAGTGATACCATATCTATCAGAAGTGAATGTAGGTATGAGTTGATCTAGTATACGGTCTCGAGTCTCAGGAGTAATAGATACTGTTTGGTACCCTTGAAAGTGTATCTTCTGTAGAGCATATGATAAGTTGAGGAGTGATAGCTCTGGCTTAGATATGTTGATACTAGTACATACAGATTCGATTACATCATTGACACGCATAGCTGAAGATAGACGATCCCATCTGATGAAAGTGTAATCAGATTCGGTGATAGCGATATCAGCTGATGTGATAAGCTCCTCTACCTTATCACGTTTCATGAGTTCGACATATCGATCTTCTACACTAGCTTTGATAGATGTGACCTGAGATGCTATATCTGATGAGATAGTATTATAACTATTCTCTATGATATTAGCTAACGCTTTAGACGTATGTTCGATTGGATCTAGTCTAGGTAGATTGATTGGATCTTGGATATATGTAGCGATTGTCTCAAAGTTATTAGCTACATTAGTGTCATATGTATCAGACGCTTCAGTAGTGATAGCTAGAGATGATACATTAGATGCTATGATATCTAGATCAGTATCTGGATTGATAGAGAACGCTGGTATATCTGAAGACTTATCCTGCATGAATAGTTCTTTCAGTGGATTGATTACTTGTAATGCGTAATGTGCAATTGACATTGTGATATATCTCCGACATGGTTATTGATTATGAGTCTATTGGTTACTAGATATATGTATGTTAAATTAGATGTATGTGTATGTTATTTACAGTACGATAGTATCTAACTCTTGAATAAGATTACTATCAGCTAATGTAAGATTACTATTAGCTAAGGTTAGGTTACTATCAGCTAAGGTTAGGTTACTATCAGCTAATGTAAGATTACTATTAACTAATGTAAGATTACTATCTTGGAGAGTTAGGTTAGTGAGTACTGTACCTACAAATGTACCAGTAGGTATCTCAGATTGGAATTTCACTACTAATGCATCATCACTACCAGCTCCTTCTGAATTAGTACGTCCGACACATATGATATTACCACTATCGTCAGTAACTACTCCATGACACACATCATCACCAGTACCACCATATATTTTCTTAGCTAATATATTAAGGTTACTATCAAACTTCACTACGAATGCATCCCAACCACCAGCTCCTTCTGAGGTAGTACGCCCAACACAGATGATATTGTTATTAGCATCAGTGGTAACTCCAAATAACCAATCAGTACCAGCTCCACCATATATCTTCTTAGCTAGTATATTAAGGTTACTATCAAACTTCACTACTAACGCATCATCACTACCAGCTCCTTCTGAGGTAGTGAATCCAACACAGATGATATTACCA
>JAFLJU010000364.1 GCA_022712835.1 Desulfobacteraceae bacterium | reverse complement strand
ATTAAAGAAGATATCATCTGTCTTGTCGATAGAATTATACTTAAGTAGCAGGAGAAAAAATGAAAATTAAAATATTGACCGGGTTCGGTGTTCTGGTCCTTTTGGGTATTGGTTATTTTTTATTCACAGAGAAAGGACAGGTACCGAAGGCTTTGGCCCAGAAACGAGAAATTCCGCTTGCTGAGGTAACCGTCCATACCATCAAACAACAAGAGGTGATCTTCACCAAAGATCTTTCCGGACGGACCTCTGCCTGTCAAATAGCTGAAATCCGACCCCAGGTATCCGGGATTGTCCTTGATCGCTTGTTCACCGAAGGAGGCAGGGTAACAAAGGGGCAGCAGCTATATCAAATTGACCCGGCAACCTACCAGGCAGCCCATGACAGCACTATTGCCGGTCTGGTCCAAGCCCAGGCTGACCTGAAAGCCGTTGAACCCAAAGTAAAGCGATACGCAAGGCTAGTAAAATTAGGAGGCGTAAGTCACCAGGCCTATGATGATGTGGTGGCCACTCTTGCCCAGGCAAACGCCGCGGTAACGGTTGCAAAAGCCAATGTGGCAACGGCTAAAATCAACCTGGATTACACACGGGTATTTGCCCCCATATCCGGCAGAATCGGCAGATCCTCGGTCACAAAAGGGGCGCTTGTCACCGCTGGCCAGGCAACAGCCCTGGCAACGGTACAAAATCTGACCCAGATATATGTGGATGTGAATCAATCCAGCAAAGACATGATGAAACTGCGTCGAGAGATGAAAACCCGTAATCCGGAAGCCATGCTGTTCATAGATGGAGAAACCGATGCCTATGCCTACAAAGGGGAAATCCTCTTTTCCGATGTCACCGTGGACCCAGGAACCGGCATGGTTCAGCTGAGAATTCTCTTCCCCAACCCAGACAATGAACTGCTCCCGGGATTGTTTGTCAAAGCCCGTGTGGAGCAGTCACGACAGCCAGATGCCATCACCGTCCCCCAGCAATCGGTGGTGAGAAATTCCGATGGCAGTATTATGGTGTGGGTCGTTGACGAGACCGGCACAGTCAATCTTCACCCCATCGGTGTTTCCCGGGTCATGGGTGACAAATGGCTGGTGACATCGGGTCTGAAAGTCGGAAATAAGGTGGTGGTTGCGGGTTTGCAAAAAATCCATCCCATGTCAAAAGTAACCATTGTGGAAATGCTGCCTTAAAAAAAGTTGATAACAGGATAAAAAAATGTCGAAATTTTTTATAGAACGACCCATCTTTGCGTGGGTGATCGCCATTGTCATCATGCTGACAGGGCTCTTTGCCGTACTGACCCTGCCCGTGGAACAATACCCTAAAATTGCCCCCCCCAGCATCAGCATCACCACGGCCTACCCGGGTGCTTCTGCCAAAATTCTGGAGAACAGTGTCACCCAGGTCATTGAACAGAACCTGACAGGAATAGACAATCTGAGGTATTTTTCCTCGTCCAGCGACGGCAGCGGTCAACTGTCCATCACCCTGACATTTGAACCGGAAGCCGATCCGGATATCGCCCAGGTTCAGGTACAAAACAAGGTGCAGTCGGTCACCAGCCTTTTGCCCCAGGAAGTTCAGTCCCAGGGCGTAACCGTGACCAAGGCCGCCCAGAGTTTTTTGTTGATTGTGGCCCTGTATTCCGAAGACGGCAGCATGAATGAGCATGACATAGGAGACTATATCAAATCCAATCTGGCAGATTCCGTAAGCCGGATTCAAGGTGTAGGGGATTTGACCGTATTCGGACAACAGCATTCCATGCGCATCTGGCTCAACCCGGAAAGACTGCACAGCTACGGGCTGATGCCCTCGGATGTAAAATTTGCTATCCAGTCCCGGAACACAGATATCACCCCGGGTCAGCTGGGGGGGGCACCGGCCATGAAGGGGCAGCAATTAAATGCCACTATTTCAGCCCAATCCAAATTGCAGACAGTGGCCGATTTCCAGGAAATTTTAATAAAGGTAAATCCCGACGGCTCCCAGGTCCGGCTCAAAGAAGTTGCAAGAGTTGAGCTGGGGGCACAATCCTATGATACCGTGGCACGCTACAAAGGCAAGGATGCCTCGGGTATGGCCATCAGTCTTGCCACAGGTGCCAATGCCCTTGATACGGGCAAGCGGGTTAAAGCAAGAATAGAAGAACTTGCCGCTTTTATGCCGCCGGGTCTCACCGTCGCCTATCCCTATGATACCACCCCCTTTGTACGCCTCTCCATTGAGGAGGTGGTAAAAACGCTTTTCGAAGCCATCCTCCTGGTATTTTTTGTCATGTATATCTTCCTGCAAAACTTCAGGGCAACCTTGATTCCAACCATTGCCGTGCCCGTGGTGCTCCTGGGCACCTTTGGGGTTTTGTCAGCCTTCGGATTTACCATCAATGTATTGACCATGTTTGCCATGGTCCTGGCCATAGGACTTCTGGTGGATGATGCCATTGTGGTGGTGGAAAATGTTGAGCGTCTCATGGCCGAAAAAAAACTTTCTCCCAAACAAGCGACCCTGGAATCCATGGAACAGATCACCGGCGCCCTGGTGGGGATCGCCATGGTCCTTTCCGCTGTATTTATTCCCATGGCCTTTTTCAGCGGTTCCACAGGCACCATCTACCGCCAGTTTTCCCTTACCATTGTGTCGGCCATGGCCCTGTCCGTTCTGGTGGCCCTGATTCTGACTCCGGCCCTGTGTGCCACCCTGCTCACCCCACCCGACACCGTGCACAAAGAGGACAGAAAAGGGTTTTTCGGCTGGTTTAACAAAAAATTTTCTGCCCTGAGAATCACATACAAACGAAGCGTGGGATATGTTGCGGCAAGATCCATCCGGTTCATCCTTGTCTATCTGCTGATTCTCGGCGGTCTTGCCTACCTGTTCCAAAAACTGCCCACAGCCTTTTTGCCCGATGAAGATCAAGGGATGATGATGATGATGGTTTCCGCCCCTCCAGGCGCCACATTGGAGCGGACCCGGAAAAGTGTAAAAAAGGTGGAGACCTATTTCATGAACCAGGAGGCCGAAAATGTCGAGAGCATTTTCACGGTGACAGGCTACAGTTTTGCAGGACAAGGACAAAATGTTGGGTTGGGCTTTATCCAGCTCAAGGACTGGGATCAAAGAATCCGGCCGGATCAAAAATCGGCCGCCATTGCCCAAAGAGCCATGAGCAGATTATACACCATCAAAGACGCCTCTGTGTTTGCTTTCATTCCCCCGCCGATTATCGAGCTTGGGAATGCAACCGGTTTTAATTTCCAGCTGTTGGACCAGGCGAACCTTGGACATGAAGCCCTGGTCAATGCCAAAAACATGATGCTGGGCATGGCATCACAAGACCCAACTCTTGTGGGTGTCCGGCCAAACGGATTGGCAGACGTGCCCCAGTACAAGCTGGATATTGATTATGAAAAAGCGGAGGTTCTGGGGCTTTTAACCTCCGACATCACCAATACCCTGACAGCTGCCTGGGGATCCAGCTATGTGAATGATTTCATGGATAAGGGCCGGGTGAAAAGAGTCTATATGCAGGGGGATGCGCCGTTCCGGATGATCCCGGAAGATATCGACCGCTGGTATGTTCGCAACAAAACAAACGAGATGGTGCCCTTCTCCTCCTTTTCCAAGGGGCATTGGACCTATGGCTCCCCGAAACTTGAACGATACAACGGATCTTCCTCCATGGAAATCTTAGGTGCCCCGGCACCAGGGGTCAGCTCGGGAGATGCCATGAACACCATCCAGGCGCTTGCCACAAAGCTGCCCAAGGGAATCGGACTTGAATGGACGGGAATCTCCTATGAAGAAAAAATGGCAGGATCCCAGACAAGTCTATTGTATGCCGTGTCTCTTCTCTTTGTATTCCTGTGCCTTGCGGCATTGTATGAAAGCTGGTCCATTCCTTTCTCGGTCATGCTCATCGTTCCTTTGGGGATTGTGGGGTCTGTTGTGGCCACCCGGATGGCAGGACTGTCCAATGATGTGTATTTTCAAATTGGGCTACTCACCACCATCGGTCTTGCGGCGAAGAATGCCATTTTGATTGTTGAATTTGCAAAGGATCTCCATGAAAAAGGGCACACGATTGTTGAAGCGGCCATGTCCGCCGCAGAGCAAAGACTTCGCCCGATCCTCATGACATCCCTGGCATTTATCCTGGGGGTGACCCCCCTAGCACTTGCCAACGGTGCCGGTTCTGCCAGCCAGAACGCCATCGGCATCGG
>JAFLJU010000676.1 GCA_022712835.1 Desulfobacteraceae bacterium | reverse complement strand
ATAAATCAGCTTTCGGCAATATTATGCATCACACAGATGTCGGACAAAAAATAATTGAAGCTGTATTAGCAAAATAAGAAAAATCAAGCTGCTGAAGTCGGGCAAACCTTGAGGTCAGAATAAAAGATAATTCGCATATGGAAAAGAACTCAAAAGACGATATCGAACAAATTTTCAAGAAATATAATTCTGCCCACAGAGCAGGTAGGCTTTCAGAAGCCGAAAAAGGCTATCAGGAAATATTGAAAAGAAGGCCTGACTGGGGACAGGCTCTAAATGCGCTTGGAAATCTATTTTTGGACCAAGATCGGCCGGATAAGGCCAAAACTATATTTGAAAAAGCTGCCAATCTCAACCCTAGTGATTTATCAGCATGCTATAGTTTGGGAAGGCTGAAACAACTGGAGAATGATCATCAAGGAGCCATAATCATTTACAAGGCTATGCTGGATCAGCAGCCGAATGCGGGTATAGTATGGAATAATCTGGGGGTTGCATACAGGGAAACAGGGAAGTCGGATGATGCTATTGCAAGTTTTCGAGCAGCCGTAAAGTTTGCTCCTCAAATGCCAGAGGCTTGGAATAATCTTGGCGTGGCACAGGATGAGCTCAATTTGACTGAAAACGCGTTAAACTCATATAGAAAATCAATTGAGATACAGCCGGTTTATGCATCCCCACACTTAAACTTGGGGATTTCTCTTCAAAAGTCCGAACGATTCAAAGAAGCCCAAGAACACTATAACAAGGTGCTTGAAATACAGCCGGACAATAAAGTGGCAAGATTCATGCTCCAAAGCATCGGCGGGGGTGAAGAGACACCTGATGCCGCCCCGGTGGAGCATGTACGCGATATTTTTGATCAATGTGCTGAAAATTTTGAAACTATTCTGGTTGAAAAGTTGGCATATAAAACCCCTGAGCTTCTCTTTAATCTTGTGCGCCCTTATTTGACTGAAAAGATGACTATTCTGGACCTTGGCTGCGGTACTGGTCTGGGCGCTCAACTCTATCAGCCTTTTTCGAAAAGCCTGACGGGTGTTGATGTATCGTCAAAGATGCTCAAAAAGGCCTATGAAAAGAAAATATACAACCGGCTTGAGGTTTTTGACATACTTCAAGATTGGGTTTTTCTTGGAAAATTTGATCTGATATACAGCTCTGACGTTTTTGTATATTTCGGAAATTTGGATACGATCATCAGATCCGCATCTTCATCTCTTGTTAACGGCGGAAAAATTGCATTTTCTGTAGAAAAATTGAAACACAGAAAATTGAAACACAGCAGCGCAAATTACCAACTTTTTCCAAGCGGCCGCTATGCACATTCGCAAGAATATATTCAAGAGTGTCTGAACCGGCATGGATTGCAACTGATAGAAATAAAAAAAGCGGACGTCAGGAACCAGTCGGGAAATCCGGTCAAGGGATTATTGATTGTGGCAAAAAAATAAGGGCAGGGTCAAACCTTGATTATTGTCCTTAACAAATACTGAAAAATATATCGAATGGATTAAATCCCAATAGAATTCCATGTGCAATTTTCCACCTCAAAAGATAAGTTTTGCACAGATTTTTTAAAGGGATTCCAGAAAGCCGTCAAGGGAGAAACAGGAACAATTAAAAAGAATTTTCCCCCTCAAATTCAGGGTGAAATTCCCTTGGATCTATGTAATGTTTCTTGAATAAATCAGAAAGTCTTTATCTCTTTGTAGGTCAGGTTCATGATAAATGTCCGCCAGAATTCATACAGGGAAGCATTTATTTTATCCCAAGCCCTTTCAAGTTCTTCAAAATGGTTTTCGATATATTTGTAATATGCACTTGCCTTGGGATTGCGTGGCTGATAAATATCAAAACTATGTATTGCTTGGACCATGGCGAAATAAATAATGGTGATAAACTTTTTCGGTGCCTCAAAAAATATGGATCTATATGAAAGAAGACAGTGATCAAAAAATATACGAAAAAATAGCTAAATATACAGATTTAGTTAACAAAAATATCCTTGAAATTGGGTGTGGCAATGGACGTATTTCATCTTTGTTATCTGTGGAATCCGGTTCATTGATTGCTATAGATCCAGATGAAAAAATGATCCGAAAAGCCAAAACACACATTTCAGGTGTGGATTTTACAATTGGGTCTGGAGAAAAACTGAACTTCCCTGATAGCTTTTTTGACCTAGTGATATTTACCCTTTCATTGCATCATCAGAATAGCCAGAAAGCAATTCGTGAAGCTGCCAGAGTCTTAAAAACCGGCGGTAGAATTCTTGTTATTGAACCGGTGGTTGAAGGAGAAATTGAGCAAGTATTTGCGTTTCTACATAATGAAAATAATGAGAAAAGAGACGCTCAAAAATCCATAATAGATAGTGGATTATCAATTGTAGATTCTGAAATTTTTACTGCAGAATGGATATTTAGAAACAAAGATGATCTACTTCAATCTGTATTTCAATATTATGATATGTCATTTGATTATGATATTGCACTAAAAATCATTAATTTGATTGGTAATAAAATCCAATCAAATCCAGTCATATTAATAGATACTATGATCATTCAATCCTTATCAAAGGTGGCTGAATA
>JAFLJU010000668.1 GCA_022712835.1 Desulfobacteraceae bacterium | reverse complement strand
GGTCCCCTTGCGATGATGGGGATCATTTCGATCCCCTCCCGATAGAGACCTGCAGTGGTGCCTGAAAAATTGGATTGCAGGGCCGTGGCGATCATGGGTCTGTCAATGCCCTGGCGACGGGCTCTGTCCTCGGCAATAACGGGTTGAACAACCTTTACCCTGGCACCCCATTCACTGCGAACGGCCTTGGCATCAGGGTCAGCCGCCATGATGGCCATGGCTTCCTCTCCCAGTTTCCGTAGAATTTTCGGGTCCGGGCCGTTTATACGGAACTGGATCTTTCCCCCTTCTCCGGGGCCTAATGTGAATTTTTTCACATTGACGGTTACGTCGGGAAACATTTTGTCCAGGTCATCCTGGACCTTATGATAAATTTTTTCGATGATATCGTAGTCTTCAACCTCCACCATTAGACTACAGTATTGGGTTGAGGCATCCACTGGAACACTATAGGTCAGCAGAAATCGGGAATGACCGGAACCCACGGCTGATGCCACAGATTTTACCCCGTCAATATTCAGCAGATAGTCTTCCATTTTGGCCACACCTTTTTCCGTTTCCCGGATGTGATTGCCCTCTCTAAATTGGCATTCCACCTGGAATATCGGGCTTGTGGACGGGGGAAAAAACATATTGTCCAGATAGCCGAATCCAAAAAGGGAGGTGGCAAACATGCTAACCACAGCCGCAATGGTGATCCAGCGAAACCGGATGGCCATGATCAGAATTTTCCGGTAGGCCTGGTAGAATTTACCGGCGTAGGGATCAGCTGTTGGCTCGTTCCCCTTGGCTTTTTTTCCCAGCACGAACAGTTTGGTTACCAGGGGGGTGATGGTCACGGCGGTGATCCAGCTCAGGGAAAGGGAAATGAGAATAACATAGTAAAGGGAACGGCAGTATTCACCGGTTTGATTGTCCATGCCGCCGATGGAGGCAAAGGCCAGCACGGCAACAGCAGTCGCCCCAAGAAGGGGGATGGAATTTTGTCCCACCACTTCCTTGGCCGCCTGCATCCCGTCCATGCCTCGTTCCATTTTTACCTTCATCCCGTCCACCACCACGATGGCGTTGTCCACCAGCATTCCCAGGGAGATAATCAGGGCACCAAGGGAGATTCGTTCCAGGGTGATGGAATAGTAGCCCATGACCACAAAGGTGGCCGCAATGGTAACCACCAGAACGAATCCGATGATCAGTCCGCTGCGAATCCCCATGAAAATAAGCAGGACGATGATGACAATGATAACAGCCTCCACCAGATTGACAACAAATCCGTCCACGGCTTTTGTGACCATATCAGACTGCATATAGATGGTTCCAAGCTCCATACCCATGGGTATCTGAGCTTGTAATTGCCCAAGGCGCTTTTTAACAGCCTCCCCCATGGTAACCGCGTTGCCGCCCAACACCGTGGATATGGCAATCCCGATGGCAGGATTTCCATTAAAACGTAAAATCCGCGCCGGGGGATCCACATAATCCCTATGGATAGTGGCCACGTCCCGCAGGTAGATCAGTTTGCCTTGCTTGCTGGCAATGAACAGTTCTCCAAAATCTTTTTCAGACTGAAAGAGACCGCTGGGAAAGATGGGGATGTACTCACTGCCGATCTGGATTCTGCCAGCATCGGAGGGCAGGTTTTTCGCCCCCAGTGCATCAAAAATCTCCTTCCGGGTGATGTCCAGAGCCGCCATTTTCTCCCGGGACATTTCCACGTAAACGGCCTCGTTCTGTTCTCCGTAGAAAACCACTTTTTTGACATCGGTCACCGTTACCAGTTCCCGTTTGAGCAGTTCCGCTACCTTTTTGAGTTCTGCGTAGGAGTAGCCCTGTCCGTACAGGGCATAATACACCCCGAATACATCACCAAAGTCATCGTTAATGATGGAGGGACCGGCCCCCGGGGGCAGTTCCGGCTGCACATCGTAAATTTTGCGACGCATCTCATCCCAAACTTGAGCAATGGTGAACTTGTCATAGTGGTCCTGGAGCTTGACTTTGACCGTGGACAGCCCCCGGGAAGAATAGGATTCCACCCGTTTGAGCTGGCCCATCTCCTGGATGGCCTTTTCAATTCGCTCGGTCACATCCTCCTGTACCTCCTGGGGGGAGGCGCCAGGATAGGACGTGATGACAACGGCATCCTTGATGACAAACTCGGGATCTTCCAGGCGGGGCAGGTTCTGGTAGGCCTGGTATCCTAAAATCAGCATGACCACGGTAATGGTCCAGGTGATGACACTTTTACGGATGGAAACTTCAGCAATATTCATGGAATCAGATCCTTGTTGTTATTCTTTCCAGATGCTTACTTTCATGCCTTCCTGGAGCTTGGTGACCCCTGAGGTGACAACCTGTTCACCACCGGTCAATCCTCCAAGAATCAGGATGCTTTTCGAACCGGTCATTTCACCCGCCGTAACCTTGGTTTTGTGAACCGTCATGGTTTCTGGTTTCAATACCCAGACAAAGGCTTGCGCCTGGGGGTCCTCCATCACTGAAATGGCGGGAATAACAATCCGGGACCGCATTGCTTGCGAATTAGCCCGTTTCCCTGTGACAGTGGCGGTCATACCCGGCAAAATATTGATTCCCTCGGGTTGATCCATGACCAGGACGACCTGATAGGTCTGGGTCTGGGGGTCTGATTCGGTGGAGTACTCCTTGAGAGTGAGGGGAAAATGCTTATCCGGGGCGGCGGCAAAGGTTGCCGTGGCATTTATTTTTTTTCTGTGTTTCAGGTTGGCGATGAGGGTTTCCGGTGCATCCACCAGAACTTCTATTTTTGAGTTGTCCTGGAAAAATACAATGGGCTGTTTGGCCTGCACCTCTTCGAAATTCTGCACATGGCGCTTTGCAACGATGCCATCAAATGGGGCCTTAAGATAGGTGTCTTTCAGGGCATTTTGGGCATCTTCAAGTTTTGCTGCAGCCACTTCCCTTGCTGCTTTATACTGATCAAAATCTGCCTTGGAAACCTGCTTGCGGACATAGAGTCCTTTATACCGGTCATATTGCCGAT
>JAFLJU010000308.1 GCA_022712835.1 Desulfobacteraceae bacterium | reverse complement strand
GGATAACTATTTGTAGGGATTATTGTTCTGAAATAACGATCCCGATCCCAAGAGTGATAAAAGAGCCGCCCATGATTCGATTAAAATAGTTACCCAGGTTTCCCCTAATAAAAAATCGAGTAATTTTGGCACCGCCAAGGGCGTAAATCATCATGCATAAAAAGGCGATGATGCTTAAGGGGATCACAAGCCCCAGGTATTGGGAAAGGGGGGAGGCCGCCGTGTCAATGAACTGGGGAAAGAGAGCTGAGAAAAATACAATGGCTTTGGGATTGGCAGTCGCTACATAAAACCCCTGGGAGAACCGTTTGCCAAAGGAAGAATCGTCTGCCAGATTCCCGGGACTTGAAGAATCTATTGTCATGGGCTTGGAAAACATAAGTTTCAGACCCAGGTAAATCAAATAGGCGGCACCTGCATACTTGAGGGTAAGGAACAGGGGTTGGGAAGCCGTTAAAACAGCCCCCAATCCTGCAATGGAGATACTGGCCTGGATCAGGCTGGCACATGTGTTGCCAAGGGCGGTTGCCATGGTTTTTTTTGCTCCGTATTTGATCCCGTGGGTCAGGGCTAAGATCATGCTTGGCCCGGGGATAATGGATGCCACAAATACCGTTGTCAGATAAATCAGGAAAGAATCCATGTTAGACCTTTTTTTTTAAAGGGGGGATTAATTGAACCAGACAAAGGGAGATCAAGCTGAAAACAGCTCCTGCCAGGAAGGGGATTTTGTAATTCACCATCCACAGCAGCCCGCCGATAACCGGCAGAATCACTGCAGCAATATGGTTGATGGTAAAACCGACGGCAGCACTTGAGGCAATATCATCTGGGTCAGCAATCTTTTGAAAATAGGTTTTAATGCCCATGGCAAAGCTGAAAAATACATGGTCCAGAACATAAAGGCCGCCTGCAATTGTCTTTGATTCCACAAAGGCATAGGCAATAAAGATCAGGATAAGGGCGAAGTATTCCATGGACAATAGTTTGCGTTCGCCAAAGCGGACAATGAAGCGTCCGATCATGGGGTTTAGAAAGTAGTTAATCACATTGTTGACCAGGAACAAGAGGGTGATATCCTGAACGGAGAAATCAAATTTTTTCACCAGCAAAAATACAGCAAAGGCCATGAAAATCTGCCGCCGGGCCCCTGCCATAAAAGTTAATACATAATAGAGCCAGTATTTTTTTTTAATCACCATCTGTTTTTTCTGGGGGAGAATATCTGGCTTTATCGGATTTTTTGTGAATGCCCAGATGCCGCAAATAATGATCATACACCCAAAGAGGATAAACATGGCCTGATAGCTTAAAAAAGTCGCCATAAAAAAGATACTGATCCCCACAAGAATACTGGTTGCAGCTGCAAACTGCTGTTGGGCTGCAAAGACCAGAGGAGAGGTTCTACTATCAAAGTATTGGAGGGTAAGCGAGGTGTTGCAGGTCTCATAGTAGTGAAATCCGAAACTCATGATAAGCGTGGTGATGATAAGGCCTGAAAAACTGGGTAAAAGACCGGTGAGAAAAATGCCGACACCGAGCAGGGCCACCGAAAGAGCTGCCAAGTGATGCTCTTTAATGATGAAAAGCACATAGGTCACCAGCAGCGCCAGAAAACCGGGAATTTCCCTGACCGATTGCAAAATGCCGATGTGGTATCCATCAAGTCCCACCACATTAACCGCAAAATTATCAAACAGGATCTGCCAGCATTGAAGGCCTGCACTGGAGCAGATGCTCAAAATGATGAGATAGGAGTACATCAATTCTTTTTGGTGGGGCATTTTTATCACGGCTATCTGAGCCTTTCAAGAATGGTTGCAACCACCTGTTCAGCCGTGGCACCAAACAGGGTTTCCACATCCACCAGGTTTAAGAATTTATCATCCCATTGGATATTTTCACTCTCAAGAACCCAATCTTTTAGCCGGGTATATTTACCGCCCAGGGCTTTGATCTTTTTCAAAAGGGAGACATCCTCCGATTTTTTAAAGCAGACATTTAAGGAGAGAATATATTCAATGATATTCGGGGTTGACGGAGATTTTGAGATAACCGGAATGACCAGTATGCTTTTGTTATCCTTTCTACCCATGCCGATATAAACATTGCCTTCCCTGACAATAATATTTTTGGTTCCCTTCAGGCGGGGATCACTTTCCACACGCGATGCCGACTGCTTTAAAGAACCGGTCTTGGCGATTACCTTGATGCTTGTTTCCGGGGTGACTTCTCCCAGGAGACTCAGGCCCGCAATCTGATAGAAAAGGCCCCCCTTGACATGGGAAATGACTTCCTGGAGGTTTTTGATTACCAGTACATTTTTATTGGTCAGCTGGGATATCAGGATATCATTGGCAGTCAGTTCATCAAATATGGGGCCTTCAAAAAGTTCACTGATCCGGCTGGTACCCACGGTGACGGTTTTTGCCTGGTGCTTGATGGCATCCACGGGTCTTGCCATGGTATTAATGGCCTGGCCCATATTTTCAAAAAAGGAGTTGAGCATGTTGGAGGGGGTGCCTTTGATTTCAAAATCAATTTCAAAATCCGAGACCGGCAGTCTGCCGGACAGGTATTTGAGCAGCAACGTGATGTTGGCCATCCTGTCAAGACCCATGGCAGCCGGGAAATATAGTTCCCGTCTTTTTTTCGAGAATTGATTGTAAACGGCTGCTATTTTTTCCCTAAAGCTTTTTTCCAGCAGCACCTCGTATTCATCTTGACCCATGGCGGTATGCTCATCCAGAACATCCTGGATTTCAGACCGGCAGGTGTACAAAAATTTAGATCTCTCATTGATGGCAAGGGCTGCGTAATATCCCCATATATGACCCACCAGGGTGTTGAGCACCGGTGCCAGGTGTTCACTGATTTCAGGGATCTTAAAGACATCCTTTGCATAGAGGTCGAACCGATTTTCACCAAGGGTTGTGATCACCACGGGCCAGGCTTTGTGGGCATGGAAAATGGCACAATCTTTGATGATATCGCCCAATACGCTTTCCCGGGTTCCGGCGGCACAGACAATGATCAGGGGTTCACTCGATAGATCAATGTGTTTTTTGTCTTCCACAAAATCAGAGGAGATGGTTTTATAACACAGCTCTGACAATTTGATTCGGATTTCATCCGCCGAAGTCTTGTTGGCTCCGGACCCCACGGTTGCCCAATAGTCCTTGGCGATTGCCAGGCGGAAGGCCGACGCCTGAATTTGCTTTTTCATGCCGAGAACGGTTTGCATTTTACCCGGCAGCAAGAGGAGTTCCTGGATGTTTTCGGCAATAAATTCACGGGACCTTGCCCCAAAGATTTTTGACAGGTGGAGACCTAAAATGGCACCTGCTGTGAGTTGGGAATAAAAGGCCTTGGTGGAGGCTACGGACATTTCAATATCCCTGCCGGAACTGGTATACAGAACACCGTCGGTTTTAAAGGTAAGGTCGGAATCCCTCCGGTTGACAATGGCAATGGTCCTGGCACCGCAGATTTTTACCATATCAACGGTCCGGTTCGTATCGGTGGTGGTGCCGGACTGGCTCATGGCAATAACCAGGGTATTGTCCATAGCGTTTTGGCCTTTCTCATTGCCATTCCCAACGATACCAAAGCCCGATAATTCCGATGATTTAAGCGCCCGGATGTCCATTTCCTTGTCACCCAGGTAGTGGGCCAGAAGGGTGGCACATCCCTGGGCTGCAACACCTGCAGTTCCCTGGCCAATGAAATATATTTTTTTTATTTTTCCTTGGCTCAACTGGCTCTCAAGGTCGGAAGGTATCACCTGCTTGCCTAAATTGGTTTCAAGCAGATCGGTATCGAGATTTTGTTGGAACCTGTTTTCAAGGGTCTTCTTAACAGACCGGGGGGACTCTGATATTTCTTTTAAAAAATAATGGGGAAAGTCCTGGCGGTCAATATCCCGGGAGGTGATCTGGCTTGTCTGTACATCGGATGCCAAAAGCGCAATGGGCGTATTGTCATAATAAAAGGATCGGATACCCTCAATCCCGCCTGCGGAGTGCTGGTCAAGGAGTACAATCTGGCCTCGTTCCTCTCCATTGAGTTTGATGTAATCTTGTGTTTCTTCAACCACCCCATAGAGCTCCGAGGCGGCGATATAGTGATCCGGGGCAATCCCCACAAAGATAGCCTGGCCGCTGCCTTTCTGAGCAAGAAACAGTTTTCCCGGCGCCAGATCCGTGTGCATACTGATGGCATGGGAGCCGTGAAAATCATTGACAGCAAGGCGAAAGGCCTCTTCAACCGTGTTCCCTTGCTTTAAATGGTGTTCAATTTGAAGGGGGATCAGTTTTGTGTCGGTATTGATCTCTTTGTGAATCTTGTCATACCGGGCTTCATATTCGGTTTTAAGTTCCAGGTAATTGTCAATATCCCCGTTGAGACACACATGGATAATACCGGTTTTGTCGATTTCCGTGTCTGTGGGGGTATTGTCAAGGGGGTGGCAGTTGGCTTCACTGATATCCCCCACCGATGCCCACCTTGTATGGGCGGAGACGGAGTTGGCATCGATCGCGTAATTTGTCAGAAGCTGGAGCAGATGGTCGTTTTTTATCTGGCTTCTGATATAGGCGATATTATCTCCCAGGGCACCTATTTCTGCCGCAAATTTATAGACAAAAGAGATGCTGATCAGGTTATCACGGTTTTTTTCTTCAATGGTATCATTGATAGTGATGCTGTTGTTGGACAACACCAGGTGATTGGTCCGGGCTTTCAGCGCATCGGAAAGTCCTGCCCGGATAAGTCCCTTGCGAAAGCTTTCAAATTCATTCTTTTTAAGGGTAAAGATAGCAGAGATCCCCGCCGAATCCCTTCCCCTGACTTCCAACCGGTCAATGCTGTTTAACACCGCATTGATCCGTTTGAAAATGGTGATCGCCGCTGGAGTGGTTTCAGGGAGAAGCCCTTGGGTAAGGTTTTTTATGGCGATGATATTGTCTAGGATCTCTTTTTTCAGGCACCAGAAAATATCCTTGAGTTTTTCGATACGAAGAGAAACGATTTCCATATCTGCGGAATTAAACGCTGATCCCATTCCTTTGAATGCTGTTTCCTGATCTCCTATGAGGGTGTTTAGGGAACCTGTGATATGGGTGAGTTCCAGTATCTTGTCATTATTAAAAATAAGTTCACTGAAAACAGATTCCAATTTTAAGGTCTGGGCCGTTTTAAACAGGTATGCAAGGGTTTTATCTCCACCCAGATACGCTTTTTCAATGGAAATCTCGCAAGTTCCCGTGGGCAAAGCCATGTGTTGACTCAATTTTGATATCTCTTTTGAAAACCCCGTCAGGTCAAACCCGGTATCGGTTTGTTCTTTTTTAAAAGCCACAAAGGCTGAAATTCCACAGGAAAAAACATTGGGCCGATGGGGGAAAAGAATCAGGCTGTTATTTCTTGCCTGGTGCACGGACTTGCCTAGTTCAATATTCAGGGTGAATACCTTGCAAATCAGTTTCAAAAATTGTTTATTAAACAACATTGTTTTTCCCTCCGTTGAAGAACCTTTTTTGGGTGAGTCATTGATTCTTTTCTCATATGGTTTTTGCCTTATTCTTTTGCCCTATCTTTATTATTCTAATTTTTTTTGGTCAAATCTTTTTATCCAGTTCTTTTTTAGGGGGCGGGGTGGGTGTTTCCTTAAAATAGGTTTTCAAAATTTTTCGGGCATGGCGACTGGCCCGGGTTCCGATATATTTTTTGTGCCCCACCACCACAGCGACTGCCAGACGTTTGTTCCCTGTTTTTTCTTTACCGAATCCCACGAACCAGTCATATTTAACCGTTCCTGCCCGATTATACAGGGAACCGGTTTTCCCGCCAATGATCAGTTTTGATAATACCTTGTCCCTTGAAAACCCGCGGAAAGATTTTTTGGCAGTTCCTTTTTTAATCGTGGTTTCCATTAGCGTGATCATTGTCTTTGCTGTTTTGGGTGTTATGGACGTTTTATAGGATGCTTTTTGCACTTTGTAAATGATTTGTCCATCGTCGGTGGTCACCTGGTCCACGATATGGGGGACAAGGGAAGTGCCCGAGTTTAAAATATTGGTCACCAGCATGGCCCCGAAGAGGGGGGAAATCATTGTATCCCTGTTAAACCCGCACCCAAGTTCCGCCAGGTGAAATTCACTTCCTGCCGCACTGAACCTACCGGTTTCAAATTCAAGCTCAGAGTTTGGGGTCTGGTTAAATCCAAAGGCCTGGGCATAGGCATCCAATCGTTTTCTGCCCAGAGCGGTTTTTCCCAATTTACCAAAAATAGGATTGATGGATTGAGCAAATGCCCTGGCAAGGGTTATTTTGGTTGTATATTTGTTTTTTTTCTGGGTGAGCTGGCGTTTGTAAAGGGTGTACTTGTTTCCGTTAAAATACAAAGGGGTCTGGGCCGTGTATCCCAGGGAATCAACAGCCGCAGATGCGGTGATGATTTTGATGATGCTTGCCGCCGGATAATCTACTGCCAGACAGGGATTGGCCTTAGGATCATCTAAGTCAAAGCCTGCCATGCCCTTAATCTTTCCATTGTCAGGATTCATGGCAACAATGGCGATTCTCTGGGGTTTCCCCCTGCCAAGGGTTTTGAGGTGCTTCATGGTATATACCAGCATTTTTTGCAATTTGGCGTCTATACTGGTGGCAATGGTATAGCTTTTTTCCGGGGTATCCACAAAAAAAACAGTTTTAGTGGCATTAAAAAACGGGATATCCCGGATTATACCTTTTAAATCAACTATTGATATTTCATTTTTAAGAGATGAACTGACTTTTCTCTCCGGTGTTTTTGTTTGGACCGGGGAAGTATTTTGGGTTTTGATATCCGTTTTGAAAAACGTTTCCAGATCCAGAAAATACCAGGCACCAAGGATCAGGAGACTGGGTATGATGACCAGAAGAGATAGTCTGACAGATTTTTGGAGAAATCGTTTTTTTCTCCGCTTTAAAATAAAGTCAGACTGATGGGCTCGCCAGGAGTTTTCTTTTTTATAGGTATACAAATAGCTTTCCGAAGGGATTGTGCCCGGAAAAACAGGTTTCCGAGCAGTTTTTTCTATGGATACTGTCGAT